>NZ_JBPGXU010000006.1:0-86553 GCF_056755675.1 Luteibacter sp. KNZ12-1A
CCCACCACCTCCCCCCCCGGCCTGGGGCGGGCGCGGGGGGCGGGGGGGGGGGCCCCCCCCGGGGGCGGCGATTCCAGCGACAACGCACCCTTTTTTCGGCCCCGCCCCGCCCACATAATCCGGTGTCTGTCCCACCCTGAAGGAACGGCACCGTGAGCCAGGAAACCCGTAAGTTCGAAGCCGAAGTCGCCCAGGTCCTGCACCTGGTCACCCATTCCCTCTACTCGCACAAGGAAATCTTCCTTCGCGAGCTGATCTCCAACGCCTCCGACGCCTGCGACAAGCTGCGGTTCGAAGCGCTGGCCGATCCCAGCCTCACCGATGGCGATGCCGACCTGCGCATCCAGGTCAGCTGGGATCCGGAGGCGCGAACCATCAGCGTCCGCGACAACGGCATCGGCATGAGCCGGGACGAGGTCGTCGCCAATATCGGCACGATCGCCAGTTCCGGCACCCGGCGTTACCTGGAAGCCCTTTCCGGCGAACAGAAGGCCGACGCCCGCCTGATCGGCCAGTTCGGCGTGGGCTTCTACTCCGCCTTCGTCGTGGCCGACAAGGTCACGGTGATCACCCGTCGTGCCGGCCTGCCCGCCGTCGAGGGCGTTCGCTGGGAAAGCGATGGCAAGGGCGAGTACAGCCTGGAAGACACCAGCGTCACCGAGCGCGGCACCACGGTGGTGTTGCACCTGAAGGCCGACGAGGACGAGTTCCTCAAGTCCTGGACGTTGCGCAGCGCGATCACCAAGTACTCCGACCACGTGGCCTTCCCGATCCGCATGCCCGCCGAAAAGGACGGCAAGCCGGACCCGACCGAGTGGACGACGATCAATTCGGCCTCCGCATTGTGGTCGCGTCCGAAGAGCGAAATCACGGACGAGGAATACCAGAACTTCTACAAGGCGTTGGGCCACGACTTCAACGATGCGCTCGCCTGGACGCATAACCGTGTCGAGGGCAACCAGAGCTACACCACGCTGCTCTACGTGCCGGAGCAACCGCCATTCGACCTGATGATGGGCGGCCGCGACGAGCGCAAGGGATTGAAGCTCTATATCAAGCGCGTCTTCATCATGGATGCGGCCGAGGAGCTCCTGCCGAACTACCTGCGCTTCGTTCGTGGTGTCGTCGACGCCGACGACCTGCCGCTCAACGTGAGCCGTGAAATCCTCCAGCAGAATCGCCAGCTCGAGCGGATCAAGACTGCTTGCGTGAAGCGGGTGCTCGACCTGCTCGAGAAGATCTCGCGCGACGAGCCGGAAAAGTTCGCCACCTTCCTCGCCGGCTTCGGCAACACGTTGAAGGAAGGCATCGTCGAGGACACGGCGAACCGTGAACGCATCGCCAAGCTGCTGCGTTTCGCTTCCACGAAGGGCGACGGCGCGGCGAAGACGGTTTCGTTCGACGACTACATCGGTCGCATGGCGGTGGGACAGGACACCATCTGGTACGTCACCGCCGATAGCTACGCCGCCGCTGCCGGTAGTCCGCAGCTCGAAGCGCTGAAGGCCAAGGACATCGAGGTTCTCCTGATGTCCGATCGCGTGGACGAGTGGATGCTCGGCTACCTGACGGAATACGAAGGCAAGCGCCTGCGTAACGTCGCCAAGGGCGAGTTCCCGCTGGACGAAGCTGACAAGGCGAAGCAGGAAGCCGCCGCGGTCGAGGCCGCACCGTTGCTGGAACGCACGAAGAAGCTGCTCGGCGATCGCGTGGGCGATGTGCGTGTCTCGGCGCGCCTCACCGATTCGCCGTCGTGCCTGGCGCTGGCGGATTTCGACCTGGCCCCGCACCTCGCACGCCTGTTGCGCGAAGCCGGCCAGGACGTGCCCGAGTCGAAGGCCGTGCTGGAACTCAATCCGGAGCATCCGCTGGTGAAGCGGCTGGCCGGCGAGAGCGACGATGCGAAGGCTGGCGATATCGCGGGGCTCTTGCTCGAGCAGGCGGAGATCACGGCTGGCGCGCAACTCGCAGATCCGGCGGCGTTCGTGCAGCGGATGAACCGGGTGTTGCTGGGTTAGTCACAGCGAATCGCCGACAGGGTCGGCTCCCACCAGGCCAGTTTTGGATGGCTCAGCTAGTCCAGGATAACTTGGTGGGAGCCGACCTTGTCGGCGATCCCGCGGCAGCGGGCCGGGTCGTAGCAAGCACCCGTCGCCGCTGAAGCGGCTCCCACAGACAAGCAGGCCCCCTTGGGTAAGTGGGCCGTCAGTGTGGTGGGTGCCGACCTTGTCGGCGATCCGCGGCAGCGGGCCAGGTTGTAGCAAGCACCCGTCGCCGCTGAAGCGGCTCCCACAGATAAGCAGGCCCCTAGCAAGCAGGCCCCCGCAAGCAGGCCCCTCGCAAGTAGGTTCTTCGTGAGCTGGCCGTCGCACGAATGACAGCTCGCAGTGGCCGCTGCTATCGTCGCCGTCCATGTCCGCCTTGCTGATCCTCTTCGTCTGCCTCGCCCTCGGCATGCTCTGCCGGCGCTTCGTCGCGCTTCCCGAAGGGATCGTGCCCGGGATCAACTGGTGGGTGCTGAATATCGCGCTGCCTGCGCTCGTGCTGGCGCTCGTGCCGAAGGTGACGGTCGATGCGCAGCTATGGTTTCCCGTCGCGGGCATGTACGTGACCTTCTTCGGCGCGTGGGCCGTGTTCGCCACGCTCGGCAAGGTGCTCTCGTGGTCGCCGCACCGGATCGGCTGCCTGACCCTCGTCTGCGGACTCGGCAATACCTCGTTCATGGGCTATCCGATGATGGAGGCCCTGCATGGCAAGGCGGGCCTTTCGATCGCCGTGATCGCCGATCAGCTCGGATGTTTTCCGCTGCTGGCCGCCGGGGGCATCGTCGTGGCGTCGATCTATTCAGGACGGGGTGCGAGCCTTCCTGCGATCGCACATCGCGTGCTGACCTTCCCGGCGTTTCTTGCGCTGGTGGCTGGCGTGATCGTGGGCCTGGCCGGGGGCTGGCCGGAAGCGGTGGAGAAGCTGTTGCTGCAGATTGGCCAGACGCTGACGCCACTGGCTCTGTTTTCCGTGGGTCTGCAATTCCACTTGCATCTACGCCGTGAGCAGATCGGGCCGCTGCTCGCAGGGCTCGGTTGGAAACTGCTGTTGGCGCCCCTTGCCACGTTGGGCATCGGTCTGGCCGCGGGCGTCGGGGGCCTGACGCTTACCGTGGGGGTTCTCCAGGCCGCCATGGCACCGATGATCTCGGCGGCGATCCTTGCCGATCAGTACGGGCTGGAACCGCGCCTGGCCAATACCGTGCTCGGTGCGGGCATCCTGCTCTCCCTGGTGACGATTCCGGTGGGCAATCTGTTCCTGCCGGCAGGATGAGCCTTGGTAACGCACGGGCACGACCATACCCTCTGCGCATGACCGATCCGATGACCTCCCCGGGTGTACGCGCCGATGTGTGGCTCTGGGCCGCACGCTTCTTCAAGACCCGTAGCCTGGCCAAGCAGGCGATCGATGGCGGCAAGGTGGAACTCAACGACGCGACGTGCAAGCCTGCCAAGCTGGTGCACGTGGGCGACACGCTCCGGATCAACCGGGGCGAGGAGCGTCTGGCCTGCGTTGTCCTGGCGCTTTCGGAAAAGCGCGGACCGGCGCCGGAAGCGCAGAAGCTCTACACGGAAACGGAAGAAAGCATCGCTGAGCGCGCGCGCCGGAAAGAGGATCGCCGCCTCACGGGTGGCGCCTTGCTGCGCCCCGACTCACGTCCGGACAAACATGCCCGGCGCCTGATCCAGGACCTGAAGAAGACCCTCTGACACAAGCCCCAGAAAAACCGCCCCCCGAATCCCCACCCGGGCTGCTGACTCGGATAGGGAAGGGGGACGCCACGGGGCCGGAAGATGGAGAGTCATAAGGCCCCGTGAAAGCGGCCTGGAAACTATAGGTAGCGCCGCCGGCTTAGGGAATTCGTTTGTTCGAATCGAACCGATAGCGGCGCCCTATGGTTCAACGCAGCATTTTCCTCAGCTTGTAGAGCTGGTCGAGCGCCTCGCGCGGCGACAGGTCGTCCGGATCGACCGCCCGCAGCGCTTCCTCCACGGGGGATGGCAGCGGCGGTGCGAACAAACCCATCTGCGGCGCCGCCGCAGGCGGTGTCACAACCGCGGCCGTGACTTCGTGTCCCTGTTCCAGCGCGGACAGATAACGGCGCGCATCCGCGATCACGGACTTGGGCAATCCCGCCAACGCGGCCACCTGCAACCCGAAACTGCGGTTCGCCGGACCGTCCTTGACGGTGTGCATGAAAACCAGCTGTTCGCCGTACTCGACGGCGTCGAGGTGGACGTTCGCGATGGTCGGGAATTCGCCCGCCAGCTCCGTGAGTTCGAAGTAGTGCGTCGCGAACAAGGTGAACGCGCAGCTGGTGGCGGCCAGATGGACGGCCGCGGCGCGCGCCAGCGAGAGGCCATCGTAGGTGCTGGTGCCGCGGCCGACTTCATCCATCAACACGAGGCTGCACTCGGTGGCGTTGTGCAGGATGTTCGCCGTCTCGCTCATTTCCACCATGAAGGTGGATTGGCCGCGCGACAGGTCGTCGCCGGCGCCGATGCGGGTGAAGATGCGATCGATCGGCCCGATGGTGGCGGCCGATGCGGGCACGTAGCTGCCCACGTGCGCGAGCAGCACGATCAACGCGTTCTGGCGCATATAGGTGGACTTACCGCCCATGTTCGGGCCGGTGATCACCAGCATGCGGCGGCTCTTGTCCAGGGCGAGGTCGTTCGGCTCGAAGGGTTCGTCGCGAACCTTCTCGACGACGGGATGGCGGCCGCGATCGATGCGGATGCCCGGTACATCGGTCAATGCCGGTGCCGCCCAGTCCAGCGTCTCGGCACGCTCGGCGAGGTTGGCCAGCACGTCCAGTTCGGCCATCGCCGCGGCGGCGGTTTTCAGTTCGGGCAAGTGCTCGATCAGCTTGTCGAGCAGCAGTTCGTACAGTGCCCGCTCGCGCATCAACGAGCGTTCCTTCGCGGACAGCACCTTGTCCTCGAACTGCTTCAGTTCCTCGGTGATGTAGCGCTCGGCGTTCTTCGTGGTCTGCCGGCGCGTGTAGTGCTGTGGCGCTTTCTCCGCCTGCGCCTTGGTGATTTCGATGTAATAGCCGTGGACGCGGTTGTAGCCGACCTTCAACGTCGGGATGCCGCTGGCGGCCTTCTCGCGTTCCTCCATGTCGACCAGGAATTGATCGGCGTTGGTGGAGAGGCGGCGCAGTTCGTCCAGTTCCTCGTCGTAGCCTTCGGCGAGCACGCCGCCGTCGCGAAGCAGCACGGGCGGCTGTTCGACGATGGCACGGGCAAGCAGGGCGGCGGTCTCCGCGTGATCGCCGATGCGTTCGACGAGGCCGTGCAACAAGGGACTGTCGATGCCGGCGATGTCGTCGCGCAACCCGGGGGCCGCGGCGAGGCCATCGCGCAACGTGGAAAGATCGCGCGGACGCGCCGAGCGCAAGGCCACGCGCGCCAGGATGCGCTCTAGGTCGCCGATGCCGCGCAGGCGCTCGCGCAAGGTCGCGTGACGGCGTGCATCGATGAGGCTGCCGATCGCCTGGTGACGGCCACGCAGCACGTGGCGGTCGCGTAGCGGACGGTTGAGCCAGCGGCGCAGCAGGCGCGCGCCCATGGGCGTCACCGTCTCGTCGAGCACGCCCAGCAAGGTGTTCTCGACGTTGCCGCTCTGGTGGGTGTCGATTTCCAGGTTGCGCCGCGTGGCGGCATCCATGGCGATGGTCTCGCCGGCGTTCTCCACCGCCATGCCGGTGAGATGGGGCAGGGCGCTCTTCTGGGTTTCCTCGACGTAACCGAGCAGGCAGCCGGCCGCGGCGATGGCCAGGGGCATGCCATCCACGCCGAAACCGAGCAGGTCACGTGTCTTGAAGAAGCGGCACAACTCGCGCGTGGCCGCATCTCCGTCGAAGTGCCATGGTTGGCGCTTGCGCAGGCCCGGCAGGGAGGACACGAGCTTGGGCCAGGCCACGTCCTCGCCGACCAGCGTTTCGGCGGGCTGCAGGCGAGCCAGCTCGGCGGCCAACCCTTCGGCCGACGACACTTCGGTGAGCAGGAAGCGACCGGTGGAGAGGTCCACCCAGGCCAGTCCGTAGCCCTTCGACCCAGCGGCGATGGAAAGCAGCAGGTTGTCGCGGCGCTCTTCCATCAGCGCGGCGTCGGTCACGGTGCCGGGCGTGACGATGCGCACGACCTCGCGCTTGACCGGACCCTTCGACGTGGCCGGGTCGCCGATCTGCTCGCACAGCGCCACCGATTCGCCCAGCCTCACCAGCCGAGCCAGGTAATTTTCCACGGCGTGGTAAGGCACGCCGGCCATGGGAATGGGGGCGCCGGCCGACTGGCCGCGTTGGGTCAGGGTGATGTCGAGCAACCGCGCCGCCTTGCGCGCGTCGTCATAGAAAAGCTCGTAGAAGTCGCCCATCCGGAAGAACAGGAGGATGTCCGGATGCTCGGCTTTCGCCGCGAGGTACTGGCGCATGAAGGGCGTATGCCCGGCGCCCACCGAGGTGTCTTCTGCTAGAGCCATGATTTTCCGAGGTCGATCGATGGAGGTGGGCCGATGCCGGCACGCTGGCCGTACATGATAAGCGACGTCGGGCGGGCTTGCCGGGAACGGCCATCGTGCAGGGCGGAAGGCTGACACATGCACGGTTTCCCGGCGATGGTGGCTGGTATCCTCCGAAGCGGGGAACCAGGACCATATGCCAAAGGAGTCTTGATGTTCGGCACGCAGATGGAAACGACGCGGCGACGCCGCCTTGCCCGACTCGGGGCGCCGGCTTTGGCCTTCCTGCTCGCTGGCCAAGCGGCCTTTGCAAGTCCTCGCATGCCGTCAGGCGACGACGTGCAGGCGCGGATGAGCCCGTCCTACGGGGCCTGCGTCGATGCGACCAAGGGCGGCGACCGCGGACCATGCATCGCCAGGGAGTACGACTACCAGGACGCCCGCCTCAATGCCGCATACCGGACATTGGCGGCATCGCTCGACGAGGCGAAGCGGACGACGCTACGGAATGAAGAACGCCAATGGCTGGCTGACCGCGACAAGGCGTGCGGCAAAGGCAATGGCAAGGACGTGGCGAAGAACGAATGCTCCCTCGGTCGAACGGCTGGCAGGGCCACTGAACTCGAACAACGCATAGGCGTTGCTCCTGCCTCGGCAGAGACCGTGAAGGGCGACTGGGGCTATCGCAGCGACTGCGGTTCCGGGCATTACGTGCAGTTTTCCGCCAAACCGGCGGGCGCCGATGTCGAGGGGACGTGGTCCGACGGTACACGAGCCGGAGGCGAGTCGGGCTCGTTCAAGGGCCAGCTGCGGGAGGGCAAGCTCTTCGTTCGCTTTTGCAGCGACGAAGAGACCCGGGGCGGCTTCCCGCTATGCCCGGCCTACGGTACGGGTGACGACGCGTACTTCGTGCCTGTTGGCAAGGATCTCGCCTGGTACCGGACGTGGGGCTCCCCCGCCGACGGCAAGTTCGAAAAATACGTGGAATTGCATCGCACGGTCCACGGCGAAAAGGTGCCGCTGGATATCCGTTGTCCGACCGGTTCGAACTGACGACGTCCCTGAAGGAGATAGAGCATGCCTGGATTGACCGACAACGAAGCCCGCGCGCTGGCTTACTTTGCGATTGGCGTGACGTCGGAAGGCTCCGACGTGGCATATCGCCTGAGCCTCGCCGGAAATACCGGAAGGGACGCGCACGGGAATCCCATCCTGATTCCCGTGGGGAACAGCGGTTACTCGATCGGCACCTTGCAGACTGACCTGGGACAGCACCCCGAGGTGGCGACGCAACTGACGGATGCATTCCAGGCGTGGACAAGGACCCAGCATCCGGATTGGGAATTGTCGGCGGCACAGCGCAACCAGACCGCGGCGGACCTGGGGCGTACGGGGCACCAGATCGAAGCGCAGCATGGCCGGCCACTCGACGCGACGGTCAAGTCGCACCTGGATGCTTTCATGGCGAGCGACGCGGGTGTTTCATTCGTCCATGCGCGGGATACGGCGCAGGTGGACCGGCTGATGACGAACGCCGTCGCTCCCTTGCAACGTACCTCGCTTTACCAGAACGCCTCGGAGCAGGACCAGGCCAGGCTCATCGGCATCACGGCGAAGCTCTATAACCAGAGCGAGACCTACGGCAATCGCTTGCTGCAACAGATCGAAAGCGGCGAGCATCACAGTGTGGCCGAGGTGAGCGCCTCGCTGAATCGCTATGCGGACTATGTCACCGACGGGCGGGACCACGCGCTGCAAGGAACGGCGCTGTTCAACGACCTGCGTGCGACGCCCTCCAATCACCCCATGCGCCCCGCATGGGACAACGTGCTCGCCAATCCCACGGTCAATCCCACGCAACTCGGCAACGATCCGACACATCCGAACCTCCCTCACGAGTATGCGGTCATCAAGGATGCCTTCGTCGATCCCGCACATAGCCGCCCGATGATCCAGGCGCTCGGCCAGAACGGTTCGTATGCCCAGACAGCGAGGGACCGCGGCTTCTACGCGGAAGGTCGCGACATGCTGATGTGGGACAGGAAGGGGAACGGTCATGCACTGGTCGACGGCCAATGGAGCAGTGTCGACAGCCGGGATATCCACACGGTGAGGAATGCCGACCATACCCTCGATGTGAACGTCCGCCGCAACGGTGCCGAAGAGCGTTTGCTGCACGTGACCCATCCGGGCCAGGGGCGTGGCCAGCCTTCCCATCCGGGCAACGCAAGTGGCGATCATGTCCAGCGCGCCGGCACGTTGCGCGAGCACGACCACAGTCCCGAAGTGAGGGCGTTGCAAGCCCAATTGGTCCAGCTCGGCTACAAGGGGGCCGACGGAAGACCGATCACGCCCGATGGCGACTTCGGTGGCAACACCAAGGCCGCACTGCAATCCTTCCAGCGCGATCATCACCTCACTGACGATGGCATCGCGGGAACGAAGACGTTCGATGCGTTGAAGCAGGCCATGCAGCCGGCACCTTCGCCGGTCTCCCTTGCCGATGCGTCACACCCGGGCCATGCCATGTTCCAGCAGGCGACAGCGGGTGTATATGCTCTGGATGCGAAGCAGGGGCGTGCCCCCGACCAGCTAAGCGCCAACCTGGCGGGCTCGTTGGCCGCTTCCGCGAAGGCGCAGGGAATGACCCGCATCGACCATGTCGCCTTGAGCGACGATGCCAAGCGTGCCTATGCCGTGCAGGGCGACCTGAATTCGCCGTTCAAGCAGGTCGCCGAGGTCGATGTAGGCCAGGCGGTGGGGAAGAGCGTGGCGCAAAGCAGCGCCGAGTGGCAGCAAAATGCCGCGCAAGTTCCCCAGCAGTCAACGCCGCAGCAGGCACAGCAACCACAGCCCCAGCCGGAACAGCCTGGCCTGCATCGCTGACGGGATGTGAGGAGCCCCCCCTCGCGGGGCGGCTCCTCCGGTTTTACGCCCGCAATGGACCCTGTTGCTGGCTTTGCACCTGCGCTTCCGCGTGCTGTTGCGCCTGAGCCTGCGTCTGGCCGTGTGGCATGGCTTCCGCGCTGCTCTGTGCCAGCGGCGTCCGCGTGGCCTGGAGCACGTCGACTTCGGCGACCTGCTTGAACGGCGACTTGGCATCGCCTTGCATCGCGTAGGCCCTGCTGGCATCGTCGCTGAGCGCCACGTGGTCGATCCGTTGCATGCCGTTCGTCACGGCGGCGGCCGTGAGTGAGCCCGCGATCATGCTCGTATGCGGACCCGAGGCCCGTCCATGCTGCGCATCGAGACGCTGGACGCCTTCGAGCGCCTGGCGATACATGTTGTTCGATGGATGGTTGGCATGGTCGAGCGAAGGGGCCTCGGTGTGACGGGCGGTTTTGCCGGTGTCCGGTGCGGTGGACGGGGTATTTTGCCGTTGCGGTGTCTGCTCCAGTGTTTTCAACGTCGCGGGGCCGACCACGCCGTCCGGCTTCAAGTGGTGGTCCGCCTGGAAGCGCTCGATGGCAAGGCGGGTTTCCTTGCCGGCATGACCATCGACCTTCAGCGGGTGGCCCGCTGAATCGGTGTAGCCATGGGCATTGAGCAGCGTCTGCACCTGCTCTGTTTTTTCCTTGCTCATGCCGTGCGAGGCCTTCGCGGTGGGCATCGCTTCGGGGCCGCCCGGCTTGTAACCCTTCTCGATGGCGTTCTGCCATGCCTCGGCCGCGTTCCTGCGTTCGCCGAGGCCGTTGTGTCCGCCGTTGATGTCCTTGCATGCGGCGTCCACGTCGGTCTGGTGACCATTGGCCTGAACGCGATCCTTCCAGTACTGGATGGCGATCCTTGCAGCCACTTCCTTGTCTTCCGCGAGCTCGGGATGATTCACGAGATCGAGCCCCAGTTCCTTGCCCATCTTCTCGTAGCCGGCGCGGCCGGTGAGCTGGACATAGCCACGGCCGTGGAAGGTCCAGCCATCTCCGGGCTCGGTATTGCCGAGATTCTTCTTGCCCCAGGCGCCACCGTAGATTTCGTTGGCGATGGCCTCGGGACCGCCCGCGGCGATCTTGTTGGCCTCGGCGAGCGTATTCATCCCGTTGCGGCCGGGGAACACCTCGAGGAGACGGCTACCGGAGTAACCGAGGCCTTCGGTCATGCGGGAATATCCACCCGACTCGACCTGCATCTGGCCCATGAAATTGCTCAGTTCCTTGGGGTCTGTAATACCCGCCTTCATGGCGGCATCCATCAGATAGTCGGCGTTTTCTTTCGCGGACATGGTGTAACTCCTGATTAATGAAAGGAAGGATCCGACGAGCGATCAGCGCGTGGGGATCCCGTTTTTCTCGATCGCGGGGTCACTCTTCCATTTGAGTGTCGCGTCGATGAGTGCGTCTTCATCCGTGTCGGTGGCCTTGCCGGCCTGGCAAGTGCTTTGCTTCACCGGTTTTGCCTGGCCATCCTTCAAGACCACCAACCCACCGTCCTGCAGGTTGTTGGAGCCCGACACGGAATAGACGACATACTTGAAACCGGCATTCGTGAAGGCATAGGCGTAGCCCCCGGTATTGCCGGCGAAGGTCAGGTGCGTGCGCGTGAACTCACCCTCGTTTCCAGTGGCCGGAAACGTCATTTCGGGTTTCGCTGCGTCACGGCCATAGGCGTAGTAGAAGCGTCCGTCACCGTGAGCCACGTCACCTGCGGCGCACATGGAAACGGTCTTGGTGCTGCCGGCGAGGGGGCAGGAAAACACGACCTGGTCGGACTTGCCGCACATGGTGGCCGGTGCGGTGGTTGCCAAGGCGGTTGCCGGGAGGATGGCGGTTGCGACTGTCAGTAATAGTGCTTTTGCGGCAGGATTCATGAGATGGCTCTGTTCAGGGAAAGAAAAACAACAGTTGCGTGTATCTGTGGTCTTGTCAGATGGAGAGCGGTTCGATCTTCGCCTTTTCCATCAATCGCGACGTGAAGTATTTGTCCTGGTAGTAGCGGATCTTTTCGCACATCACCGGGTGTGGAATGCCTTCGTAGAGGAACACTTCCTTCTCGGTGCCCATGGCTTTCAATTCCTGCGGAAGCATGAGTGCACGTTTCTCCTCGGAGTGACTCTTCGACACGTCGCCCTTCTTGCTCTTGGTGATGTTCTCGCGGCGTACCGTCGTATAGCCGAGCATGTCGGAGTAATCGTTGGCGTCCTGCTGTTCGCGCGGGGCGTAGACGATTTGGAGCGCATGGTTCGTGATGACCGTGCGTGACACATCCTTGCCGTAAGTGGCGTCGAGCTGGGCCATGCTCTGGATGATGGGAAGGAGGCGGATGTTGTAGCCCGCCATGTACGACACCGCCGAGGCGATGATCTCCACCCTGCCGATCGATGTGAACTCGTCCATGAGCAGCAGGCACTGGTGCTTCAGGGTCGGATCGTTCTGCGGCAGCACCTTGGTATTGAGGTTGATCAGCTGGCTGAAGAACAGGTTCACGATCAGCTTGCTCTCGGCCAGCTTGTTCGGCTGGATACCGATATAGATCGTCATCTTCTTCTTGCGTACATCGGTGAGCAGGAAATCGTCCTCACTGGTGGCCGCGTCCAGCACGGGGTTGATCCAGGCGTTCAACGGCTCCTTGAAGGTACCGAGGATGGAGGCGAAGGTTTCGTTGGCTTGCGAGAGCAAGTTGGCGAAGGCCGATTGGGCGTTGGCGCTCAGGAAGGGTTCCTTCGAGAGTCGCGTGTACAGTTCGCGCAGGTCGGTGCCATCGCCCGACGACAGGCGATAGATCATGCCCAGCGTGGGCTTGCTGCGCACGATCGCCGGCCGGCCCTTCTTCTCGTCGTCTTCCCACTTCTCGCAGAGGTATAGCGAAAACGCCATGAAGGCGTTGCGCGCCTGGCTCACCCAGAACTTCTGGTCGTCGGATACGTCGGGGTAGAGCATCGAGGCGATGCTCATGAGGTCCGACACGCGGAATGCGGGGTCCTTGGAGACATAACTCAATGGATTCCAGCGGTGCGTGCGACGGTCTTCGGCGAACGGGTTGAACAGATAGATTTCCTGCCCCTGCGATTTGCGCCAGCCACTGGTCAGGTCGAAGTTCTCCTGCTTGATATCCAGCACCACCACCGATTCCTGGTAATCGAGCAGGTTCGGGATCACCACGCCGACGCCCTTGCCCGAGCGGGTGGGCGCGGCGAGGATCACGAACTGCTGGCCAGGAAGACGGACCAGGTTGCCCTTGAACTTACCCACGAGGATGCCGTTCGGGGCGGGGGAGAGCATGTTCTGCTTGCGCAGGTCGGAGGCGGTGGCGAAGCGGGCGTCGCCGTGCATGGCCTGCTTTTTTGGTTTCATCAGGAAATAAAGCACGACGAGCCACGCGATCAGCGGCACGAGGATGCCGATGATGCCGGCCGTCTCGATCTTCCAGACATAGGGCTGTACCTGGGGAAGATTCAGCGCCCTGATATAGCTCCAGTACGTGTTCCATTTGACGTGCTCGTCCTTCAGGCCGAGGAAGAGCAGCGTCAGGTATCCCGAGAGAAAATTCCCTATGGCGATGGCAGCAAGGCCGAGACCTGCCGCCAAGTAGGCAAATGGCTTACTCATTAAGTGAATCCTGCGAACGCGTGTTGGCTATGGGACGACAGTTAATGTGGATGTGGACTGTTTGACCCGTCGCCTGTGCCCTGCCAGTTTCCAGCTTGCATCGCCTTCGGGCAGACCCTCTGGTATTGAGAGAGCGAATCCCGGTCTTCAAAGGTCCAGGAGCGTCCTTTCGGATTCGGTTCGTCGCACACGCCCGTGTACATGTAAGTGCCGCTTCCTGGATCTAGGGGGAACCAACATTTGTCCCATCCCTTGAGGCCTTCCGTGCAAAAAAGGAAGGGATCGTTGTCCCTATAGCGGATAAACTCGTAGAAACCCGAGGCCTGCGCCAAGATCATCGGGCTATAGATCAGTGCCAATACAATCATCCGTATCTTCATGACGCACCTTTTGCTTATGTCACACATTGAATGCCACTGCGGCGATGAGACCTTCTTCGTCTTTATCCGAGGTGCTCTATGAGGGCGGATGGGCTTGAATCTTTGCCTGCTGTTCTTGCGACATTGACTGCGTTGAAACACGTCCCTGCTGATCCGACGCTTGTTGCCACTGCTGCGTGCTCTGCTCGACGGGAGTGCCCACGGCGCGTTGCGTGTCCACCTCCGCCACTTGCTTGAAGGGTGAATTGGCTTCCCCTTGCACCGCATAGGTCCGGCTGGCGTCCGCATTCAGGGTGACGTGATCGATCCGCTGCATGCCTCCCTGTTGGGCCGCCGCGGTAAGCGACGCGGCGAGCCGGGTGCTCTGTTCGTCGGGTTGGCGTTGCAGCTGGCTATCGAGCCGCTGGACGCCTTCACGAGCCTGTTGGAACAAGCCGTGGCCCGGGTGCTCGGGATGATCGAGCCGCTGTGGCGTGGGCTTCTCGTCGTTGAACCAGGAGCCGGGGTGGGTGAGGGTATTCCAGGCATTGGATGCGCCCTCGCTGATCGCGTGGCCAGCCGCGTGGAGGTCTTTCGACACTTCGTCGCGTACCCGGCCCGCCACTTCCGCCACTTCGTGCGCCGCATGACTCACGGCATGACCGGTCGCGGTCAAGCCTTCGTCGATTTTATCGTGCAGGTAGTCGACGCCTTCGCCGATGGCTTTGGGTATCTCCCACGAGGCCGATAATCCCTTGCGGATATCCATGACATCGTTGCGATAACGGTCGACCATGCCTTCGTGGGCTCGATAGCGGGCCTGGCTTTCGGCATCGATGATCGAGTGTCCCAGAAGCTTGCTTTCCGGCACGAAATTATCGATCGCGTGGGCGTCGAAATCGGTGGCCTTGATCGGATTGCGCGGCGAGAGAATGCCGCTGTCGTCGCGATAGCCCGCCTGTGACAAGGTATCGATATCCTTCTGCGCCGCGTAGATCCGGACTTCGCCGAAGTGTTCGCTGGCGGCACTTACCAGATCACCGGCCCGCACGTGGTCGATGACCTGGTTCCCGCCTGCGGGAACGCCTTGCAGTAGCCCGGCGGCTCCGTAGGCGTTGAACGTCTCGCCTTTCAAGCCATAGCGCGACGCCGCGATCTCGGCGAGCGTGCCGCCGAGGGAATGCCCCGTCACCGAGATATCGGGTGGTGCGTTCCCCTGATCGACGGCGTCTTGTCTTGTCTCCGCGATGACCCGTTCGGTGAAAGCCATGGCATCGTGCGTCTGGAGGTTTACTCCAGTCAGGACCATGCCCGCGTCCACGCCGCCATCATGAACGGGCTCGCGATCGAACTCGGTGCCACGAAACGCGATGACGACCTGACTCGGTTTGACGTCTTCGCGTATGTACGCCTGGGCTTGGAATCCCGTCGTTGGGTTGTTTTCCGCGGCGGCGACGCGATAGGTGACGCCGTCCAGGATGACTTTCTGGTTGACGGGCGTGTCGTGATAGACGTTCTGCGAAAGCAGGGCATAGTCCGTCGACCGCGGGTTCACTGGAGCTTCTCCACGGCCTTCAAGGTGATGGAGAAGATCGCGCCGGCATCATTGAAGTCCGACTTGCTTGGGGAACCTGTGTCGATACGTGAACGCGATGTCCTTTCGTAGGAACGCTCCGAGAAATACCGGACCACGCTTTTCTGGCCAAGGATGTCATCGTGATAAATCGCCGGGCTGAAGTTCACCTCGCCGTGGTGGAAGTCGGCGGAAGCGCCGACGACCGACCAATGGCAGACTCCGAGGCCAAAGTAGTCCTCATCCTGGATCTGATCGACATAGATCACGGCCTTGAACGTATTTTCGCCGTCTCGCTCGAAGACGACCGGGAGCCGCTTCTGGGGCTCTACGGTGGCGCCCGTGACAGGCGTCAAGGGCACACAGGCGCCGTTGAACACCTTGTAATCCACGGACCCTTCGATTCGTTCGAAGGCTCCGGGAGCATCGGTAACCGTGGCCGTGATCTCGTAACGCATGCGAGGGTTCGGATTGAGCTTGATATCGGGTTGTTTCATGGCGGCACCATAGGCATAGGGGATCAGGGACAGGAGGGCAACGGCGGCACCGCTGCGTAGCGGTTGACGTATCGTCGTCATGCTCATGGCCCCGGCATCGGTTGCGCCTGCTGCTGTTGCGCCTGCTGTTGCGCAGGAGCCTGTTGTGCCACGTGCTGCAAGGCCTGGCTGCTTTGCTCGATCGACGTGTTCATGGCCCGCTGCGTTTCCACCTCGGCGACCTGTTTGAACGGCGAACCGGGCTCTCCCTGCATGGCATACGCCCGGCTGGCATCGGCGCTTAGGGCGACGTGGTCGATGCGTTGCAGGCCTTCCTGGCGTGCGGCGACCGTGAGCGACGCCGCAAGACGGTCGCTGCGCTCGTCCGGCGCCCGCTCATGTTGCGCATCCAGCCGGTGCACGCCTTCCCGTGCCTGCCGATAGATCTCGTGGTCCGGATGGGATGGCGCATCGAGTCGCGGTGCGCCATGAGCCTGCTGGTGCTGGAGTGCTTCCGCGGTGCGCGGACCAACCACGCCATCGGGCTTCAATCCGTGGGCACGCTGGAAATTCTCCACGGCTTCCTTCGTGTGGCCGCCGAAATGACTGTCGGTCGACAGGCGATGCCCCTGGGCGTCACGGATGCCGAGGGCGTTCAGGCGTTCCTGCAATGCGTGGACGTCAGGCCCCCTGGTGCCCTCGCGAATAACCGTGTGGCTACCATCGTGGGAATGGCCGGCGGGCGTGGTGTGGGCGCCCCCCGGCTGGATCTGCCGGTCGCGCCAGAACGTCTCGGGATTGACCGGGTGGCCTTGCGCATCCTTCATCTGGTAATGGACATGCTGGGCATATTGGCCTGCGCCGTCGGGGCCGCGACCACCCATGCGTCCGATTTCATCGCCCGCCTGGATGTGTTGCCCGACTTTCACGGATTGGGACTGCGTATGCAGGAGCTCGTGGCTATTGCCCTCGGCGTCGCGAATCTTGATCGTGCCGTACTGACCACCGACGAAGGTGACCTCGCCGGCGATCGGCGAGTGGATGGAGGGATGAGTCAGGTTGATGCCCGACTGTCCGCCTTCGTAGTTGAAGTCGGATCCACCGTGGGGGCCCTTGGCGCGATGTTCGCCATAGTGCCCGGTGATGTGCGCCGCACGATTGCCCTGCTGCGGCAGGATGACATTCATGACGTCCTGGTATGGCATGGGTCTCTCCTCCGGTTCAGAGCGAATCGTCTTTGACGCGGTAGAGGTGCCAGCAGCCGTCCTTCCGGAAGAAGAACGACATCTGGTAGTCGGTGTCCGGTTTGGCCAGCTTGATCGTGACTTCCGTCGGGCCGGTTGCGGTCCGCGTGGTCGTGAGGCCATCTTTCGCCTGATCCGCCTGGCTAGGCATCACGGGAAACGTAACCTCGGCCTTTCCCAGCATCTTCGATACGGGCTTGGGCTCGGGATCGGCGTTGGGATCGACCGAGTCGCTTTGCAGTGGGTCGGTTACATATGCCTTTTGCAGGGACACGTCGTTCTGGAAGAGGGGCAGGAAGGCATCGAAGTCGTCCGCCGGGCAGCGGGACGCCTGTGTATCCGCAGTCGATGCGGCGGCAGGTGCCTGTGACGGAGGAGGCGCCTTGTCGCACGCGGCCAGCAGGAGCGCGAAGGCCAGGGAAGGAAGAAGAAGCTTGCGCATCGCGGGTCCTTTCAAAGCGGTGATGGGGATGGCGGCGTTTGCTGGCTCGCCTGCTGGGCCTGGCGCTGCTCGTGCTCGGCCTGTGCCGCCTGCCGGGCGAGTACCTGGGCGCTCTGTTCGACGGGCGTCGCGATCGCCTGTTGGGTGGCCACCTCGGCTACCTGCTTGTGCGGGGAGTGGATGTCTCCCTGCACCGCGTAGGTACGCGCGGCATCCTCGCTGAGCGCCACGTGGTCGATGCGATTCATGCCTTGGTGGCGTGCCGCCACCGTAAGCGCAGCCGCAAGGTTCTCACTGCGCTGGTCGGGTTCTCGCCGATGCTCGGTATCGAGACGATGCACGGCGTCACGCGCTTGACGGAACAACGCATGATCCGGATGCGACGCATGGTTCAGTCCAGGCACCGGATGGGATGGCTGCCCTGGTCCATGCGGATGGTGGTGACGGTGACGTCGACCCGCCTCGATCAGGTCCTGCGCATGTTCGATAGCGTCGATCGTATCTCGTCCCACGACGCCGTCTACCTTGATGCCGGCATCGCGCTGAAAAGCCTTGACGGCCACCTTCGTCGACGGGCCGTAATCGCCATCGGCTTCCAGGGAGCGGCCAACGGCATCCTTGTATCCAAGACTGGATAGGCTGGCCTGAAGGCGATGCACGTCGTCGCCGTGCGAACCCTCCTTGAGCGGCATCGACGTGCTGTGATGGAGACGACTCCGCATGCCGGCTGCTGGCGGGGACGCGTCAGGGTGGCTATTAGCCAATCGTTCCATGACTTCGGGCGTCAGCCTTCTTTCCCAGGCCACGTAACGTTCCTGTCGATCGTCCAGGCCGTTGTATCTGCCATTGATGGCGCGTGTTGCCGCCTTGACGTCTTCGCGTGCGGTTTCGGGAACGCGATTCTGCCAGTACCACACGGCGATCCGCGCTGCGTTCGTCGGGTCGGCTGCCAGTTCGGGATGCTTTACCAGGTCCAGGTCCAGTGCATCGCCCGCCGCCCGATAGTTGTCCTTGCCCGTGAGCTGCATGTAGCCGCGCCCCCGGTAGAGGTAGCCCTCGCCAGGGCGCTCGTTACCGTTGCGACCACCGTACATCAGCTCCGCCAGCTTCTCCGGACGACCCTGGAGTGCACCGATTCGAGCCGTTTCGAGTACGTCGGGCCCTTCGCGCCACGCCGATTGCACGGGTATCTGCGAAATGTTGCGTGTATAGCGGAAGCTTTCTTCGAGCCGGTTCAATCCATTGGACTCGTGCGAGACCTGAGCCATGAAGTTGGCCAGTTCCCGTGGTCGCGTGATGCCCGCCGCGGCCGCCGCGGCAAGCAGTTGTGTTTCACGATCAATCGCCATGTGTAGCTCCTGTTTGACTACCACGTTCGGCGGGCTTCCTGCTTGCCATGCACCCGCTGTTCCCGGCGGGTCGGTGTCACTCGATATCAGGGCAACTCCACCTCCGGTAACTTCGCCGGGTCAAAGTCCTCGAAGGCGATCTTGCCGACATCCTTTGCCGGAAGGTCGAGCTGCTTTTGTTGTCCGGTGTCCGCGTCCTCCACGCGCCGCAGGGCGCCCGTGAGGAACCAATCGTCGCGATCGGACACGTAGGCGAAGGTGAATTCATCCGACCAGTGCTCACGACCGCCGCCACCAATGACGATGGTGAAGTGCCCCCGATCGATACGTGTATATCCGTATGGATCGCCGGACAAGCCGCCACAGCTGGAACAAGGAACGACACGGGAGTTCGAGGCGACCTTATGTAGCCGTCCGTGATCGTCGCGCACCAGCAAAACCACTTCACGTGCCGGCCCTTCGCCGAGCTTCGGCGCACCAGCAGCCGGCGGATCCAGGACAAGCACCACGCCTTCCGATCCATCGCCCCTGATATCGCCGACCCGGGATTCGAGAATCGTCCTACCCCCGGTCGCGAATGATTTCAGGTCATCCATCTTGCTTCCTTTGTCCTGAGTGGCGGACGTCGAGGCGGCGCGAGGCGCTTGCATGGCATGGGTGGTGCCTTCCGTGAGCATCAACGAAAGGAGGGCTAGTAGGGTGGTGGCAAGACGGTGCTTCATCGAGTGATAAATTTCCACGGGACGTGTACTTATTGTGCCTGTCGTGCCGCACTGCAATCGCTATAGACAACCTTGCAACTTTGCGCTGATTGCTTGCAGTACCTCATTGCATCATTCTCCGCTCCGGATTGGCTGGAACCACTTGCCACACCGTGCCCACCGACTCCCCATGCAACGGCGGCACAGCCATTTCGAAAGGTCATTTCAACCTTGCATCCGGTTGCGCCACGACTTTCACAATCTCGCCTAGCGTCATTTACGGCATCCGCCTCGGTGTCGCGGCCAACGACAGTCCCAGCTCCACCGGTTTCGCTATCGATGACGATGGCACCCCACGTTAGATTCCATACCGGAGCCGGTGGCTGCGGGATATTTCCCTGTCCAGGGTTATATCCGGGCATTCCTTGTGCATCTGGTGGCACGCAATTGCCGCCCCCGGTATTAACTCCGGTCGCACATTGAGACCATGCCGCGTTTGCATACATCACGAAGAAAGCGGCTATCGTTTGGAAAATTCTCATTCGGGCGTGTTTCATGTGTATCCAGTGTCTTTTTGCTTCATCACATCCTGTCCCTGCGCATAGCTGGATGTCGAAGATGGGAGCTGAGAGTAGTTTCCAAACGTGTTGCTCTGTCCCGAATTCTGTGTTGTATCTCCTCGGGCCGGAGCGTTATAACTCGGTGGAACGTAGCTTGATGTTCCAGGGACACCATATCCCCCACGCCCACCCGACTGCTCCGGCTTGATATGCCCGAACGGCGAGTACGAGTTGAACTGGCCCAGCGTGCCTTGGAAGAAGGCGGCAGCCATGGGCGGGGCGCTGATGATCATCGTCGTGAGCAACAGGCCAAGGCCGCCTTGCTGGAGGGCCATGCTGTTGATGCCGTCGGTGGAGCCTGCGCCACCCATGCTTGGCATGGAAAGCAGATACTTCGCGGCGAACGCGGCAGTCACCGCGGCCATCATCTTCATGGCGATGGTCACCATGACGCTGAGGACGGCGAGGGAGAAGACGGTGCCGATGCCATAGAGAAGCCATTTACTGAACAGTTGCTTCGTAGGTTCGAAGAGCAGGCACATGATGAAAATCGGGCCGAAACCGACGAACAGGGCGAGAGCGATCTTGTTCAACAGCAGCATGGAGCCGGCGATGACGCTGGGACCGGCAATGCCGATGCCCGTGAACCAGCGATCACGGTCCTTGGCGTCCTGGGCAGCCTGGTCGCCGCCTGTATCGATGGCGTCGATCGTGCCCATCGCCACCTCCATGCCCGCGAGGTTATTGTCGATGTGCTGGAACGGACTCCCCTTTTCCCCTGTGACGTACTGCGCGATCACGGTCGACATACCGTCGCTCAAGGTCCAATAGACCGACGAGGACGAATAGGCTGCGGTGGTCGCTATGAAGACGACGAGGGTCGCTTTCAGGGAGTCGCCCACGAGTACCATCATCGGTTGGCGCGACTGTCCGGTTACGATGCGGAAGCCCTGGAACATGATCCACACGGTCAGCACGGTTACCGCGACGAAGCCAATGATCGTGGCGGAGCTGGAAAGCAGCTTCCACTGCATGATGTCGATTTCATCACGCAGGAAGTTATTGATCGTCTGGAAGAAGACGAACTGTGTTGCGTTATCCAGCGGGCCGCTGAGCATGGCGACGGCCGAATGTTCGAAATGTGTACCCAGGATGTCAACCATGACGCGACGTTCCGTTTGCAGTAATAGTGATCGGATCAGAAGCCATTGGACTCACCGATACTGAGGGTCTGCATGCCGCTTGGCTTGTCGCTCTGTACACCCTTCAGCGTCTCGGAAAGCACCGCACCCGTGGCGAGGCTGCTGATGGCACTACCGATATCCACGTTACCGACGCCCGGGAGTTGGATCGAACCCCATTCCGACGGCTTCTTGCCCGTGTTGGCTGCGTTCGCCGCCAGTGTCTGTTGCGATCGCAGGTACTTGAGGTTGGCCTCGTAGGCATAGTTCACCGTCTGCATCTGCTGTTGGTCGAGAGCGATCAGGTTGTACAACGCGGTGAGCTTGTTGGTGTTGTCTTCAAGCTTTCCATATTGGTTCGGGTCGTCCGCGCCGATCGCCTGCCGTTCCTTGAGGAGTTCGCGCAGCATGTCGTCGCGTGTTTTCGTGTTCTTGTACATGGTCAACATGTACTGGTACTGAGCGTTCTCGAGGTCGACGATCAGCTTGCAGTTTGCCTGCTGGGGCTCGGCGACCGCCTTGCAGCGGGTGCCGTCGTCCAACTGCGTGCTGTCTTCGGGAAGGGCCTTCTTCGGATCGGCCACTCGCGGACCCGGCTGCGTGTCCTTGTACTCCCCGATCTTGAACTTCTTGTTGATCGCGTCGAGGTTGGCGTTCATCGTCTTGCCATCACCATCGCCTGTCTGGCCCAGCACCTTGTTGATGTCCTTGGTCTGGCTGACGGTATCGTTGGTGTGCTGTTCGATCTGGCTGAGCTTGGAATTGGCGTCGGCGTCGTTCACGGCCCACTGCGCCTGGGCGGCGGGTGCCGCGGCGAGCAGGGCCACCAGGAACGTGCCGCCGCCGAGCAGGCGGCGAAGCAGGGATATCCGGCGGGGGTACATATTTCGGGTTGCCATGATGGTCTCCAGGGTCAATGCGTTGGCCTGCGTCAGCGGGCGGCCGAGCGGGCGGGGCGCGTCGAGGGGGAGGCAGGTGTGGGTTTCTTGCCACTGCCCTTGCGGTTTTCGTAGAAGGACGGCAGCCACTGGTCCGGGGTGAGGTCGTTGGGCGACACGCCGGCGGCTTCGGCGTGCTGGGCGAGGATCTCGTGCATGATCTCGATGTTGTCCGTGGATGCGGAAATGACCGACAGGGCATCGTCCATGCCGCGCAGGTTGAGCTGGCATACGGCCGATGCATGACCCTGCTTGACCAGGAAGCGGCGCGAGCGCTCGTCGAGGCTCACCACCACCTGGTACTCGGCATCGGTTAGCTTCAGGCCGTTGACATAGTCCTCGCGGCTTGCGTTGGGGTTGGGCAGGAGGATCATGGTGGCGGTCTGTTCGATGAGAGCCGCGGAAATGTCGCTGGCCAGGGCATCCTCGGGACTTTGTGTGGCGAAGATGCCCATGCCGTTCTGCTTGCGGATGGTCTTCTGCTTGTTCTTCGCGAATTCCTTGAGTCCGCCCTTGCCGTCGAGGATCTTCCAGAACTCGTCCATCACGTAGATCAGGCGGCGACCGTCGATCAGTGCTTCCAGGCGGTGCAGGAGATAATTGATGACCGGTGCACGGACTTCCGGATTGTCGATGATGTCGGTGTAATCGAAGCCGATGATATTGGCCTTGTCCAGGTCCACCGTATCGCGTGGGTTGTCGAAGACCCAACCCAGGGAATTGCCGGCCGTCCACTTGCGAATGCGGATGAACAGGCCGTCGTCACCGAGGTTCGGCAGGCTCTTCTGGAAGTTGGTCATGTTGCGGAGGTGCATCGGCGTATCGAGGATGTTCTCCACGGCGCGGTAGATATCTTCTTCTTCGCGAGAGCTGTAGACGCTCTTGCCAGCGAGGACCTTGACCAGATCGGCCAGGAACTGCACGTTCTCTTCCGTACGCTCGCATTGGAACGGATTGAAGCCGGTCGGCTTGCCGTTCTCCAGTGCCAGGTAGTTGCCACCGCATGCGCGCACGAAAATCTCGGCGCCGCGATCCTTGTCGAAGAAGAATATGGTTGGCGCCGGGTCGAGCTTCTGCACCTGGCTGAGCAGGAAGTTGATAAGCGCAGTCTTGCCGGTACCGGATTTTCCGATAACCATGGTATTGGCAATGGCCTTCTCGCCGAACGAATTTTCGGCAGGATGGGTCGCATGGAAGTTGAAGTAGTACGGCTGGCCGTTGGTCGTCTGCAAGGTGGTGACGCAGTCACCCCAGGGGTTGTTCTGCTTCTTGCCCGTGGCGAAGTTGTGCAAGGGCGACAGGCCGAGGAAGTTGAGCGAGCTCACATTGGCGAGGCGCGTACGATATTTCCAGTTTCCAGGGAATTGCGCATAGAACGCCGACGTCACGGCGAGGTCTTCCTTCACCGAGATGAAACCCGCATTGGAGAGCTCCGCACGGGTAGCAGCGATCTGCTGGGAAAGGGTTTCCTGCGCCTGTGAGTAAATCGCCATCGTGAAGTGATACTCGCCCAGCACGAAGTTGCCCGAAGCGAGCTGGTCCATGGCCTGGTCCATCTCGATGATCTGGCTCACGGCCTTGTCGCCCGAGGAGATCATCATGCCCTTCGTACGCTCCAGTGCCTTGAGCGCATCCTGACGTCCCATGGGGCTGAAGGAATGGGTGATGACGTACTCGAAGTCGAGATATTTGAGTCCGTTGAGAATGCCTGGATAGGTCCCCTCGACGTACTCCTTGATATTGAGGATCGCGCCGAAGTGATTGATGCCATTCGGTGTGGTGAGGACGAAGTCGCCTGTCTTGGAAGAGAATCGCTGGCGGCTGACGGGGAGGTAGTCGCGTACTGCTGCGCTGAGTACGGGCACCGGCTCCTCGATACGATTGAGGATGTAGCCGTACAACTCGAGTGCTTCCGAGAAAACCACGCCGTTCGGCGCTTCGTACATGCCCAGACGTGTCGGTGCGTAGTCCTTGAGCACGGCTTCCACGTTGCCTGCCAATTCCAGTGTCGTCGCGATCGCCTGGTTTTGCTCCGACAGGAGACGCTCGGCGTTGGACGACTTCTCGACAAAGCGTTTTCCCGATACCACGGGACGGTAGATCATCGTCAGGTAGAGCTCGTTCTGCATCAGCTTCTGGCTGGAGAGCGAAGCGTAGTAGCCATCGGACATTTCCTGGTTGAAGCGGTGTTCGAAGCGGCTGCTGTCCTTGACGCTGCCACGGCGGCGAATATCGTGGACCCAGAAGGCCACGTTGACGAAATCGGGCGCGCGGAGGGTCTGCAACATCCGGTTGAAAGTATTGTGGCGATGTTCTATCTCCCACTCTTCGCGGCCCACGAAGGGAAGGCCGGCCAGTCGCCAGACGAGCAGGAAATCGCCGCCGGTCGTCTTGAGGACGGTCGGCGAAACATGCGTGGACAATGGAATGAACTCACCGATCGCTGCATCTGGAGTGAACATGGCTCTGGCTACCGTCGAGAAGCGCTAAAAAGGCCCTGGCAGGGTTCTGCCAGGGCGGAGTATTGCCTTACCGTTTCGCCTTGCCGGGCTCGCGGTAGTTGTTGGGCGAGAACACCCACATGCCGTCGTGTTCCTGCAGGTTCCGGATCCGCGTGCGGAATTGCAGGCGGAGTCCCAGCAGACGAAAGATCATTTCGTCGCGGCGGGCCATCTGGCGCATCACGAATACGCTGACGGGAATCCACAGGAGGAACCACATGTTGAAATACATCGCCATCAGCAAGCCGCTTCCCGCCCCGATGAAGAACGGGATATAGGGCACGCCCATGAACATGGCCGGCCGCGTGCAGCCGCGGAAGAGCGCGTTCTTATGCATGGAAGTGCAGGAGGTGCATCGCGGTCTGCATGGCGTCCATCAGGAAGGAGGCCGTCGTGGCTCCGCTGGTGGAGCTGCATGCGTTCGACGAGCCGCCATTGCCGCCCACGACCATCTTCGCCACCTGCGCGGCGGCACCGATCAGCACGCCACCGACAAGGGCCGGCGCCACATCGGCGATGCGCTTGTGGGCGAAGGCGATCTGGTAGCCGGAGAAGATCACGGCGATGGTCACCACGACGATCGACGCGGCATTCAGCAATGAATTGATGTTCTCAAAGAAGCCGCAGACCTTCTTCGAGGTTTCGGTCACGTCCTGGGCCACGCCGATCGTTGGCAGCAGCAGGACGGTGGCGACCATGAGCAGGGTCACCATCTTGTTGAGCGATGCACGATCGGTCGGGACGTTGGGCAGGTTGGACAGGGCCATCTCGTAGTTCCTTGGTGTGTTACAGGGCTGGATACGGCCGTGGTTAGCGGCCGGGTTTAGGACGGCTACGACGCTCGTAGCCGGTTTCGCAACGACGTGCGTCCTGCGAGGCGGGAGCACGTCAAAAAACAAAGGCGCCATCGCTTCCCCCCTGGCGAAGATCGGCCGGGTCGCCGGCGGGTGCCGTGGGCGTGGCCGGGGAGACGGCGGTGGTGGGTGTGGGATCGCCAGGTCCTTGCACCTGGGGAACGAAGATGTCGTTGCCCTCCGCGGCGCCGGTACCGTTGGCGTTGGATGAAACGCCGATCTGCGCCATGGCCGCCGCGGTGGCCGGGTCCGTTCGGATACGGCCGGGAGCGAGTACGGGGTTGCCCGCGGGTACCTGCGCGCCGATCTGCGACATGATCGCGGCCGTCGTCGGGTCGGTAGGGATTCGGCCAGGCGCGGGTGCGGGTGTCGGTGTCGGAAGCGTCGGGGCGAAACCCGCAAGCGACGCATTCCCACCCGGAGCAAACGGGGTCGACGCCGATGCCGCTTGCAGGGCCTGCGCGATGGAGGCGGCGTCCGGCGGTGTGTCGGTCATGGCGGCGGGGCTGGCTGACGGGGCGACCGTGCGGCTGGGCGGGGTTGCGCCGGCCGCGGCGGCCACCGCTGGCGCGAGCGCGGAGGCGACGGCCGCATCGGCCACGCTACGCATGGCTACGCGGTAGGCGGCAGCGTCACCCGTATAGACAGGCGTTCCCTTGCCGCTGCTGGTGGAAGACTTGACCAGTGGGATCGGTACCGCCGTTGCCGCCAGGGCGGATTGGCGCGCCATGGAGTCGAAGATTTTCTGGACGTAGCCGTCCTGGTAACCGGTGGTGAAGTTGCCGGAGTAGTAACAGCTAAAAGCCTTTCCCCAGTCGCCACCCGCACTGGCATAGCACTGGGCGAGGATCTGCGACCCGGCGACGAGGTTGGGGCATACCTGGAAGGCCTTCTCGTACGTATCGAGGCCGAACTTGCCGAGGTTGGCGCGATTCACCTGCGCCACGCCCAGTGAGTAGTTGTAGCCCTTCGACTCGAGCATGCGCACTGTCGCCACGGCTTCGCCGAGGTTCTCCGGTTGGCGCACGAGCTGCCCGCCAACGACGCCGATCGCAAACGGATTGCGCGACGACTCGACATTCACGACATGCTGCATCACCTCCGCCGGTACGGCGAGGTTTGGGCAAGCCATCATTTCCATTCCTGGTACCACCGTTACAACTCCTGTCTAATGACCGATGTGTTTCGCGTGTTACCCCCCGTCCGGAGCCAGGGCCCGAGCCGGGTTGAAATCGATGCCGGTGATGTGGCGACGCCCGGCATGCGCCTTGATATGAACGACGATGTCGATGGTCAGCATCAGCAAGCGTTTGATCGTCGAGAACTCCAACCCCGCGCCCTCGTTGGAGGCCTTCACCATGAGCCCCAGCTGATCCCAGGTCTGCTCCACGCTTCCTGCGTGACAGCTTGTAATCGACCCGGGATGCCCGGATGCGCAATTTCGGATGAAGTAGAACGATTCATCGCCACGAAGCTCTGCCAGGATGATCCGGTCGGGTTTCATGCGGAGGCAGGCCTCCATGCAACTTTTCGCGGTGACATTGCTGGCGCTTTGTCCGCCCTTGGAATACAGGAGATGGACGACATTCGGCTGGTCGATGAAAAGCTCGCGTGCATCTTCGATGGTGACCAGCCGCTCGTCTTCCGGGATATGTCCCACCAGCGACTTCATGAACGTGGTCTTGCCGCTGCCGGTGGCGCCGGCGACGACGATATTCTTTTTGCTCAGCACAGCATGGCGGAAGAAATCCGCATAGCGGCGTTCGGCGCGCAGTTCCAGCAATTCACGATCCGCCTGGCTGATCGTATTGGCGCCTTCGAGGATCTGGTCGAAAAACCCGTCCTCCTGATATTGCGCCAACGTCTTGCTTTGACGTGAAGGCAACCGGATGGTTATCGAGACACGTCCAGCCTCGCATGCTGGCGGAAGGACGAATTGCGCACGTTGCCCGGTGGGGAATGTCAGCGAGACGACCGGGTCTACATCGGTGATGCGTTGCCCGGTGTTGCTTTCATTGACCACCGCGGTACAGAACTGGCGAGCCCGCTCGAACGTGAGTGTCGGTACTTCCACGCGACGCCAGGCGCCGCGACTCTCAAGGTAGAGTTCGCCCGGTTTGTTTATGCATATCTCGGTCACGTCGGACGATGCGAGGTAGTCCCGGATGCCCAGTACTTCGTACTGGTAGTCCAGGAAGTCGCTTCCGACGGCGGCGAGGGCGGGCTGGCTCATCTGCTCAATACCGCGCCACGACGCCACTGAAGTCGACGTCCTTCGCAACATAGATGGCGAGAACGGTGCCCTGGTTGATCGTGACCGTGGCAGGACGGTTGGCCGCACGTTGTACCGCGGTGTTCGCGATCTGCTGGAGCGTCGCGGCGGTGTTGCTTTCGAACGGACTTTGCGTCACCACGCCATTGCTGATCGTGGTCTGGCGAGGGCCGTGTTCCGCCGCTTCGTATTTGAATGCGTCGCTGAGAAGAGAGATGAGCAGGGCCGCGCCGATTCGGCTACCCCAATGCGCATTGTAATAGCCGGGGTGGCCGGCCCCGCCGAGCGTATCCACACCCGGGCTGGCCATGTTCACGTCGATGCCCGTGGGCGTGACGATGCGATCCCAGATCACTGCGACGCGTGGCCCATTGGGCTCCATTTCGTACTTGCCCAGAACCTTGGAGCCCTTGGGCAACAGCAAGCGCTTGCCGGTGAACGAATACACGGGCTCGGTGACGACGCAGGAGGTGAAACCCGGAATGTCCGTGATGATCCGTGTTTCAAGAACGCAGCGAATGAAGGTGCCGCGCAGCATCAGCGTATCCGGGTGGGTCAGCGGGGAGGCATTGGACACATCCGGAAGGGCCTTGCCGCCATATGCGCTGTTTACCGGCACGCCACCCGACGGTCCGGGATAGGGCATGCCCGGAATCATTCCGTAAGGATTGGCAGGTCCGCCCATGCCACCGCCTGCCGGTTGCCCGCTGGCACCGGCTACCTGGGCGGCTTCGGTGTCCATCATTCGCCGCTCGAGGAGCGACGGCCCCGTGTTCATGCGCTGCGTGGGTGCGCGCGGCTGCGCAGTGGACGGCAGCGGAGGCGGTGGAGCGAGCGCGATCGGCTCGGGCAGCCGTGGAGGTGCCTGTTCCGGTATGGGGGCGACCTTGGGAGCGTCGGGTATCGAAACGGTTTCCTCGTGCTTGGGTTTCGGGGCCGGCGCCGCAGATTGGTTGCCGCTCAGGAAGAAGTAGGCGGCGAACAACAGCAACGCGACGATGCCAGCCAGGAAGCCGAGGGCACGCCGGTTCATCCGCCGCACGTCGGCAGCCGCCAGTTGAGGCGCGCCGGCATCGAGGTCCGGCGGAGGCGCCTGGCGTTGTTGTGCGGAGTAGGGATTATTCGCCAGCGCTTCGGCTTGCTCGCCAGCGGCATCCCGCGGCGGCACCTGGCCGTCGCGGTTCTCGTCGTCGGGATGATAAGGATTATTCGGGCTCACTTCTTCGTGTTCCTTCGCAGACCCACGACGTTGTTGTCGTGCCGGATGACAAGGTAGTTGTACGTGCCGTGGACAACGATGGTGTTGCCCTCAACCGTCGTGTTCACCACCGAGTCCTCGCCGTGTTCCTTCTCGCGCATGTAGATCGTAGGGAAGTTGCCCGTCGGGAACTGTTTGAGATCGGGCATTTTTATGTACGTGAAGCGGCCGTCGTCGTAGACATTGATCGGCACCAGCCAGGGAGCGGTCTTGCGCTTCATGGCATAGTCGTAGTCGAAGTTGTAGTCGCGCCCCTTTACCAGCGTCGTGTCGAGTTCCGGCGTCGCGGCGACCTTCTTCGTCTCCGCCAGGAAGCTTGTATCGGCGGGATAATTGAACGTGATTTTGTACTGCACGCCGGCGCGACGTGCCTGGTCGAGTGTCTTCCAATCGGTGGCGACCACCTTCAGTTCGAAAATATAGGAGTGGGTCGCCGTACGAATCATCATGTTCGTATCGACGTCTACATTCTTCGGCTTCACATAGAAGACGTTGTCACGCCGGGTCAGCTCCCAGCCACTGCTGAAGCCGGTGCTATAGTCGAGGATCTTTTCGTTCGGGCTGAGCTCGATCTGTGTCGTTATGCCGAGGCCTGTGCGTACCGTATAGATCTTGTCCGGCTCGTATTCGTAAGGCGTGACGACCTGCGCGTTCGCGGCGCCGATCATGCCGGCAGTCGCGAGGCAGAGCGCCAGTGAAAGTCGAAGAGTGGTTGCGCGCTTCATCAACGGCGCCCTCCATTGGCGGCGTTCGGGTGGACGGGAGCCGTTGCTTGCGGTGCGGCGGCGGGTGCCTGCCCCGTCTGCAGCTGTGCCGGTGCGATGCCACCGGACAACGTGCCATCGGTGGGTACCGGGGAAGGCGGCATGGCGGCGACCGTGGCTGCGGCCGAGGTGGACGGAGCCGGCACGCTGGCAGGTGCGACAGCGGCGGCGGTCGTGGGCGGCGAGCTCTCAGGAGGTGGGGGCTCGGCGTAGTCGTTGTCGACCCGGTAGTCGGTAACCTGGAACCCGAGCGGATTCTCCACCCTGTACTGGTCGTCCATCTTCAGGTTCGGCTTGTACGCAAATGCCATCGTGGCGATCTTGCTGTCCAGCGGCACGGTCTGACCGGACACCTTGTTATAGACGGTGCGTTGAAAGCGTACCGTGGCTCCCTTGGGCGTGGTCCCATCCTCACCGCCGATCAATACGATGCTGAGGATCTTGACGCGGACGGCACGATCGCGGCCGTAGATCTTGTAAGGGGCCGATGGATTGTCGAGGGCGTGCAGGTCGGTGTAGGCCTTGGCGATGTTTGGCGAAGCCATCGTCAACACGGTTGCCCAATCACGAAGATTGATCATCGTGACGTCGAACGATTCACGCGCGAGGATGAAGTGAGTGATATTGCTTCGATTGATCGCTTCGCTGGCGGTAATGCGCCGGTTGACGACGTCATCGGTGATGCGCGTCAACGAACTCATGCCCGTATAGGCATCCGCGAGCACGATATACGGCACCTTTTCCTTCAAGGGAAGAATGTAGAAGTAGCCGCCCGCTAGGATCACCGACATCGAGATCGCACAGAACGCCACCATCCATGCGCGGCGTTCGCTGCGCTGGGCAAGGTCGGACATCGTGATTTCGAAGTCGACTGACTTCGATACCGCGGCGTCGATCTTCGGAGAGTTTTTCTTGTTCAACATCGAAGGGCCTGGTGTGACTGTCGCGGGTGGAGTTACTGGGTCCGGGACGCGCTGTCCGCGGCGACAGCAGGAGTCGTCGTGGCTGGCGCTTGTTGTGCGAGATGAGCCTTGTCCGGCGTAGCAGAAGGCGCTTCGTTGGCCGGTGTCGGTGTTGCTTTCTCCGTCTTGGCGACGGGAGTCGTCGGAACGATGGCGCTCGTTTCTTCAACCAGGATTTCTGGTCCGTTCACGACGACGGTGACGCCTTGAGGCGCGAAGATCGTGCTCAGTTGAGTCGCCGCGTCACGAACCTCCGAGGTGTGGATCTGTGCGGTGGCCTTTGGCAGCGTGAAGTCAGAGCGCAAGCGATACGACAATTTGGTTCCCGTATCGCTCGACCACCGCGTCAGCATCGTCTTCAACGTGCCATCCATGGGTGCGGCGTAATAGGTGTAGGGAACCGCGAGCGGGATCTCGACCGTCTTGTCGTCGTACCGGTTCACCGGCTTCCAACGACCCCCGAAATCCTTCGCGGCCGGTGTGCCACAAGCGGTGAGCAGCACGGCGAGCGCGGAGACGAAGCAGATGGCAAGGGCAGGGTGCAGGGTTCTATTCACGCGTGGCTCGTCATTCATCGGAAGACCAAAGAGGAAAACGTCGGCAGCACTTCGCGCGGCTCATCGCCAGGCGCGAAGCCGGGAATGCGTTACTTCGTTACGAAGGGCGCGGGGCAGCGGGGCGGGCGGGGAGGACCGCCTGCCTCTGTATCCATCGATGTGCCGCCGCGCCGAATGCGCTGGCGGAGGTGGTGCCCCCGGCAGTAGCTGGAGCCTTGAGCCAACCGGCTCCTAGCGACATGCAATTCATCCATACAACATCCTGTACGAGCGCGTAGGCGCCCTTGCATAACGTGCCAGCGAAGAATGGTCATGCGCACGAGCGACGATACGATGATCGCCCACTCAGGGTTGCGCCTTATCGACCTTGGATTCCCCACCCCTGATGCGGACCCCTGTCCGCGATGTAAAGATAACGCAACGCCAAATTTCTGACTAGTGGTCGATGTGCATGTTTTTGGGACTCTTGTCACACATTGCGGGCATGTAATATGCGTGAAACGCGCTGAAGTGTTGACGGGCATCGCTCCGTACGTGCGCGTTGCGTCACGTAACTGCCGGATTTGTGTATGTCTCATGAAGGTTGCGGTTGAAACCATCGCGTACCCCCTCTCCTTGGGCAATAAGTTGTCATCCCGTCGTGTCAGTCGTGCGACATCGTTCCTCATTCAAGGCGTTGCGTGAGCCGGTCGACCGCAGGTCCAACGGCGCTGCTGGACGTATGCGAAATGCTGACTGAACGGAGGACGTCACGTCAGTGGACGAATGTCAGGGTGTGTTGTGGGCATCCGTCGGGGTCGCTATGCGGGCGCGCCCGCGAATGCCCGCACTTCGTCTCTCGAACGACCCGGCCTGTTCGGTGATGCCTGTGAGCTTCTATGGCTGTGACCTCTTATGAATATCCCCTGCCAGCCCGGCGGCGGGCCGTCTTCGGGTGGCGTAGTGGCAACCGACATGAGCGTAACTATGTCAATGAATACGTGCCATCGTAGGCGTATATTTCAATCGAAACAATAGAATAATTCTCCAAAAATCGGGTTCCCTGGCTGTCCCCGCGTCGACATCCCGAGGCGCCGGTAGTAGAACCTCTCCTTTTACCGACAGGACCTCCATGGATTCCGCAGTCATTCCCTCCGACGCCGAGTTGATGGCGCTCGCGCAGGATGTCGCTGCCGCCGCGCTCGAGCGGCGGGTGATGGTCGCCACCGCCGAATCGTGTACCGGTGGCTGGATCGCCAAGACGCTGACCGACCTGGCGGGAAGTTCGGCCTGGTTCGAGGCCGGCGTCGTCAGCTACAGCTACAGCGCCAAGGAGGCCCTTCTTGGCGTCAATCCCCGCACCTTGGAACGGACCGGTGCCGTGAGCGAGGAGACGGTGCTCGAGATGGTGTCCGGGGCACTGGCCCGATACGGTGCGGGCGTGGCCGTGGCGGTCACCGGGATCGCGGGCCCCTCTGGCGGCACGCCGGAAAAACCCGTTGGCACGGTGTGGATCGGCTGGAAGCGGCGTGGGGGCTATGCCCACGCCCGGCTCTACCATTTCGAGGGGGATCGCGAGGCGGTCCGGCGACAGACGGTGGCTGCCGCGCTTGTTGGAATGACCGACGAACTAAAGGGCTGAACCAGGCCGTCTATGGCAAACTTGGCGATTGCGGATCGCAGTCCCTGAGACCACGGTCGGGCAAGATACTTACCTACACAAAGAGACTGGAAACCACGATGGACGACAATAAGCGCAAGGCGCTGGCGAGTGCCCTCGGCCAGATTGAAAAGCAGTTCGGCAAGGGTGCCGTGATGCGTCTTGGCGACCGCGTCGACGACCAGATCGACACGGTGTCGACGGGATCGCTCGGCCTGGACATCGCCCTGGGCATCGGTGGCCTTCCGCGTGGCCGCGTCGTCGAGATCTACGGCCCGGAGTCCTCGGGCAAGACCACGCTGACACTGCAGGCCATCGCCTCCTGCCAGCGTGCGGGCGGCACGGCGGCGTTCGTCGACGCGGAACATGCGCTCGATCCTAGCTACGCCGAAAAACTGGGCGTGAATGTCGCCGATCTGCTGGTCAGTCAGCCGGATACCGGCGAACAGGCGCTTGAGATCGCCGACATGCTGGTGCGTTCCGGCGCCGTGGACATGGTGGTGGTCGACTCGGTCGCCGCGCTGACGCCGAAAGCCGAAATCGAAGGCGAGATGGGCGATTCCCACGTGGGCCTGCATGCCCGTCTGATGAGCCAGGCCCTGCGCAAGCTCACCGCCAACATCAAGAAGACCAATTGCCTGGTCATCTTCATCAACCAGATCCGCATGAAGATCGGCGTGATGTTCGGCAGCCCCGAAACCACCACCGGCGGTAACGCATTGAAGTTCTACGCCTCGGTTCGCCTGGACATCCGCCGTATCGGCGCGGTGAAGAAGGGCGAGGAGGTCATCGGTTCGGAGACGCGCGTCAAGGTCGTAAAGAACAAGGTGGCGCCGCCGTTCCGCCAGGCGGAGTTCGAGATCCTCTACGGCGAAGGTACGTCGCGCGAAGGCGAGATCATCGAGTTGGGCGTTCGCGAGAATCTGATCGACAAATCCGGTGCCTGGTACAGCTACAAGGGTGACCGCATCGGCCAGGGCAAGGAAAACGTGCGCCAGTTCCTGCGCGACAATCCGGCCATCGCCAACGAAGTGGATGCCGAGTTGCGCGCCCGCCTGCTGGTCAAGGCGGGCCCGAAGGCCGAAGCCTCGACCGAGGCCGACGAGCTTGAGGAAGTCTGATAAGGAAACGGGGAAGGGCGGCGGCAAGTCCGACCGCCCCACCCGTACCGCATACGACAAGGCGCTTGGGCTGCTGGCCCGGCGCGAGCATTCCCGCCGCGAACTCAAGCAGAAACTGGAACGCGGCGGTTTCGAGCGCGATGAGTCCGTGGCGGCGCTCGAGCGCCTGGGCGACCAGGGCTACCAGGACGACGACCGCTTCGCCGGGTCCCTGGTACGCAGCCGGGTGGGGCAGGGCTATGGGCCGGCCCGCATTCGTGCCGAACTGCGTAGCCAGGGAATCGCCGATGCTCGTATCCGCGAATTGATCGAGGCGGCGGACGTCGATTGGCACGATCTGGCCGCGAATCAGCTGCGCCGACGCTACGGCAAGCCATCCACCGACCCCGCCGAGCGGGCGCGAAGGGCGCAATTCCTCTTGCGTCGCGGCTTCGCCGCCGCCACAGTACGTGTTCTTACCCATGCCGATGCGGAAGACGCCGACGACGACTGAAGGCAGTGAGCCTTGATTCTGGACGGAGCGTCCCCGCGACATGTCTCGCAGCTCCCACGCCACGATCGCTCATGAAAACCGCCCAAATCCGTTCGACCTTCCTCGACTTCTTCCGCTCCAAGGACCACACCATCGTGCCGTCGGCATCGTTGGTGCCGTCGAACGACCCCACGTTGCTGTTCACCAACTCGGGCATGGTCCCGTTCAAGAACGTGTTCCTCGGCAGTGAAAAGCCGGGCTACGTTCGGGCGGCCGACGTCCAGCGCTGCCTGCGTGCCGGTGGCAAGCACAACGATCTCGACGCCGTGGGTTATACCGCCAGGCATCACACCTTCTTCGAGATGCTGGGCAACTGGTCGTTCGGTGACTATTTCAAGCGCGATGCCATCCTTTACGCGTGGGAATTGCTCACCTCGGTTTACAAACTTCCGCCCGAGCGGCTGTGGGTCACCGTCTATCACACCGACGACGAGGCCTATGACATCTGGAACAAGGAAGTCGGCGTGCCGGCGGATCGTATCGTCCGTATCGGCGACAACAAGGGTGCGCCCTTCGCGTCGGACAACTTCTGGCAGATGGCCGATACCGGCCCTTGCGGCCCCTGCACCGAGATCTTCTACGATCACGGCCCCGACGTCGCCGGCGGTCCCCCGGGTTCGCCCGATGAGGACGGCGATCGTTATATCGAGATCTGGAACCTCGTGTTCATGCAGTTCGACCGTGCTCCGGACGGCACGCTCTCGCCGTTGCCGGCACCCTGCGTCGACACCGGCATGGGTCTGGAACGCCTGGCGGCCGTGCTGCAGCATGTGCATTCGAACTACGAGATCGACCTGTTCGCGCACCTGATCGCGGAAGCCTCACGCCTGACTGGCACGGCCGACCTCGCCAACAAGTCGTTGCGTGTCATCGCCGACCATATCCGTGCCTGTTCCTTCCTGATCGTCGATGGTGTCCTGCCGTCCAATGAAGGGCGCGGTTACGTGCTCCGCCGCATCATCCGGCGTGCGCTGCGGCATGGCTGGATGCTCGGCGTGCGTGGCGATTTCTTCTGGAAGATGGTGGCGCCGCTGGTCGCCGAGATGGGCGAGGCGTATCCCGAGATCGCCGCGAAGCAATCCTTCGTGGAGCAGGCCCTGAAGACCGAGGAAGATCGGTTCGGTGAGACCCTGGAGCATGGCATGCGCCTGTTCGACGACATCGCCGCGAAATCGGGGCAGATCATCCCGGGCGTCGATGCCTTCCGGCTCTACGACACCTACGGTTTCCCCGTCGACCTCACCGCCGATATCGCACGCGAGCGCGGCATGACCGTCGACATGGAGGGCTTCGAGCGCGCCATGGGCGAGCAACGTGCCCGCGCCCGTGCCGCCAGCAACTTCGGCAGCAAGGCCCAACTCCCCGCCGAGGTCGCCAGCGCGCTTGCGCCGACGGTGTTCACGGGCTACGACGTTCTGGATCTCGCCGATGCGACGGTTCTGGCCATCGTTCGCGACGGCAAGGCCGTCGATCGTCTCGCCGATGGCGAGGAGGCCTTCCTGCTGCTCGACCGCACGCCTTTCTATGCCGAATCCGGCGGCCAGGTCGGCGATACCGGCATACTGCGCAATCCCTCCGGTGCCTTCGCCGTGGCGGATACGCAGAAGGTCGCCGGCGCCTTCTTCGCGCACTTCGGTACCTGGCAGGGCTCCGCGCCCCTCGCGAAGGGCGCCATCGTCACCGCCTCGGTGGACGCGGCTCAGCGCCAGGCCACCGTGCTGAATCATTCGGCCACGCACCTGTTGCACGCCGCGTTGCGTACCGTGCTGGGCGACCATGTGGCCCAGAAGGGCTCGCTGGTCGCACCGGAGCGATTGCGCTTCGATTTCTCGCACTTCAAGCCGGTCACCGCCGAGGAATTGGCCCAGATCGAACGCATGGTCAACGACGAGATCCGTCGCAACGCCCAGGCGGAAGTCCATCACATGGGCTATGACGAGGCGATCGACTTCGGCGCCATCGCCTTGTTCGGTGAGAAGTACGGCTCGGAAGTGCGCGTGCTGAAGATGGGCGACTTTTCCACCGAACTCTGCGGCGGCACGCACGTGTCGCGCACCGGCGACATCGGCCTGTTCAAGATCGTCTCCGAATCGGGTGTGGCCGCGGGTGTGCGCCGCATCGAGGCGGTGACGGGTGCGGGCGCCCTGGCCCGCGTGGCCGATGAGGAGCGCGTGCTGGGCGAGGTTTCCGGTCTGGTCGGCGCCCATGGCGACGAGGTCATCGAGAAACTGCGCCAACTGTTCGACCGGCAAAAGAAGCTGGAGCGCGAAATCGAATCCTACAAGGCCAAGGCGGCCAGTTCGGCATCGGCCGACCTCGCCGCGTCGGCCGTGGACGTGGCCGGGATCAAGGTGGTCGCCGCTCGCTTGGAGGGGCTGGACGCCAAGTCGCTTCGCGACAGCCTGGATGTCCTGAAACAGAAGCTGGGTGACTGCGCCATCGTCCTGGCGGGTGCGGCGGACGGTCGCGTGTCGTTGGTGGCCGGTGTCGGCGGGACGGCGCTGGGCCGGGTCAAGGCCGGTGATCTTGTCGCCGAAGTGGCCTCCCACATCGAGGGCAAGGGTGGCGGTCGGCCGGACATGGCCCAGGGCGGCGGCCTCGACGGCCCGGCCTTGCCGGCTGTGCTCGCGGGCATTCCGGCGTGGGTGGAAGCTCGCCTGCGCTGAACGGGAGATGGCCGGGGTATGCGTCGACACGCCATAAAGGTGCTTCGGCGCATGCATCGCCGGCCGTGTGCGTTGCGTCCCCCGGTTTGGCTCGGCTAGTATCATCCGAATGTCGAATGCATCCTTCGGCATCGATCCTTCGGATCGAGAGTGGCAGGACAGCTGGTCAGCGACACACACACAACAAGAGCCGGGGAAGGCAATCGGCCTTCGATGGTCGGAACGTCGATCCATTGACGGCAAGCACTCGGGGTGAGGTTGTCGTTGGTGGGGAAGCCAATACCTGATTTTATGGAGTATCAATCATGCTGATTCTGACCCGCCGGGTCGGTGAAACCCTGATGATCGGCGACGAGGTGACCGTCACCGTTCTGGGTGTGAAGGGTAACCAGGTGCGCATCGGCATCAATGCGCCGAAGAATGTCGCGGTTCATCGCGAGGAAATTTACCAGCGCATCAAGAACGAGAACGATCCGGCCGGCCATTCCGGGGACGACCAGTAAAGTCTTTACGGCCGAAGCAAGGCAAAGTATCCTTGCTGGCTCGTTAAGGCTCGTTCCTCGACGACGATCACGGAGAGTTGCCCGAGAGGCCGAAGGGGCTCCCCTGCTAAGGGAGTATAGGGTCAAAAGCCTTATCGAGGGTTCGAATCCCTCACTCTCCGCCAGTTACGCAAGACGCCCCCTCGTGGGGCGTTTTGCGTTATGGGGAGCCGAACGCATCGTGGGAAACCGATCCCATCGTGGGAGCCGGCTATGCCGGCGATCCCGCGGCAGCGGGCCGGGATACGGCAAGCACCCATCGCCGACAGGGTCGGCTCCCACAACGAGTCGATGAACGGACACGTTCGCCAGGCGCACAAACGAAAACACCGGCCAATGGCCGGTGTTTTCATCAAAACATTGGTCGGGGAGACAGGATTCGAACCTGCGACTTCTACGTCCCGAACGTAGCGCTCTACCAGGCTGAGCTACACCCCGACGGGAGCCGCGTATATTAGCCACGGGGCGTTCCCTTGGCAACAGGTCGTCGCATCTTTTTTACATTTCAGCGCCAGGGGTATCGGTAGCCATCTGCTAATCTATGCGGCTGCCGCATGGCGGCGCCCGTACAGCCTGTCCGAAGAGGAATTGCATGGCACTCACCCCGGCCCGCACCATGCCCGGTGTCCTCGAGCTCCTGCCGCTCGATCAGATCGCCTTCCAGCGCATGTTGGATACGATCCGTCGCAACTACGAGCGATTCGGCTTCCTGCCGATCGAGACGCCGGTCATCGAGCATAGCGACGTGTTGCTGACCAAGACGGGTGGCGAAACCGAGCGCCAGGTGTACTTCGTCCAGTCGACCGGCGCCCTGGGCGCGGCGGCGGAAAAGGGTGGGGTGCCCGAACTGGCCCTGCGATTCGACCTCACCGTGCCGTTGGCGCGTTACGTGGCCGAGCACGAGCACGACCTGAGCTTCCCGTTCCGCCGATACCAGATGCAGCGCGTCTACCGTGGCGAGCGAGCGCAGCGCGGCCGCTTCCGTGAGTTCTACCAGTGCGACATCGACGTGGTCGGCAAGGATTCCCTGTCCGTCCGCTACGACGCTGAAATCCCGGCGGTGATCTACAGCGTGTTCCGCGAACTGGATATCGGCGCGTTCACCATCCAGCTCAACAACCGCAAGTTGATGCGCGGCTATTTCGAGAACCTCGGCATCGCCGACGCCGAGCAGCAGATGCTCGTGCTGCGCGAGGTCGACAAGCTCGACAAGCGCGGTGCCGACTACGTGCGCGATACGCTCACGGGAGAGGCATTCGGTCTTTCCGCCGAAGTGGCGGCGAAGATCCTCGCCTTCGTGCAGGTGCGCTCCACCTCGGTGGACGACGCGTTCGCGAAGCTCGATGCGCTCGGCGGCGGTTCGGAAACCTTCGAGCAGGGCAGGGCCGAGCTGAAGGAAGTGCTTTCCCTGATTCGCGATTTCGGCGTGCCGGAAACGCATTTCGCGTTGAACCTCTCGATTGCCCGTGGCCTCGACTACTACACGGGCACCGTGTACGAGACTACGCTGGACGACCACCCGGGCATCGGTTCGATCTGCTCGGGCGGCCGCTATGAAAATCTCGCGGGCCAGTACACCAAGTCGCACCTGCCGGGCGTGGGCATTTCCATTGGTCTTACCCGCCTTTACTGGCAGCTTCGCGATGCCGGCCTGATCTCGACGGCGCGGAGCACGGTCGATGTGCTCGTCACGCAAATGGACCCGGCCCAGTTGCCCACCTACCTGGCCGTGGCCAATGAACTGCGCACCGCTGGCATCGCCACCGAGGTGGTGCTCGAAGGCGGCAAGCTGGGCAAGCAGTTCAAGTATGCCGACCGTGCGGGCATCCGCTTCGTGGTGGTGCTTGGCGAAGACGAGATCGCCAAGGGCGTCGTCACCGTGAAGGACCTTCGCCGCGAAGACCAGTTCGAAGTGCCGCGCGCGGACCTGGTGAAGACCCTGCGCGTCGAACTGGCCCAGGCCGAAATCGGCGTCTGATCCATCCATCCTCCCGACATATCACGGCCTTTACCATGACCAGCAGTATCCTTCTCGACGGGCGTAGCCTCACGCGTGCCCAGGTCGCCGACATCGCTCGCCGCGGCGCCACGATCCGCCTGGACGAGGCGCAACTGGTCAAGGTGAAGCGTGCCGCCGATTTCCTGGCCGAGAAGGTGGGTGGCGGTGAGCCGATCTACGGCGTCACCACGGGCTTCGGCAGCAATGCCGACAAGTTGCTCGGCGCGCATCGCGTGCGTGACGAACTGCCGGGTGGCAATCCGGAGCCGCGCGAAGGCAGCTTGCTGGAAGAACTGCAGCACAATCTCATCATCACGCATGCGGTGTGCGTCGGTAAGCCGTTCTCCACGGATGTCGTCCGCGCGATGTTGGCGATCCGCGTGAACACCTTGATGCGTGGCCATTCCGGCATCCGCGTGGAAACCCTGCGTGCGCTGGCCGAGTTGCTCAACCGCGACGTCATCCCGGTCATTCCCGAAAAGGGTTCGGTCGGCGCCAGTGGCGATCTCGCGCCGCTCTCTCATCTGGCGATCGTGCTGCTCGGTGGCGGCGAAGCCTTCTACAAGGGCGAGCGCATGCCCGGTGCCAAGGCCCTCGCCGCGGCGGGGTTGGAACCGGTGCGCCTGTCCTTCAAGGAAGGCCTGGCCCTGAACAACGGTACGACGCAGATGCTCGCCACCGGCGTGCTCGCGCTCGACACGATGGACATGCTGATCCGTACCGCGGATCTCGCCGCCGCGATGACGCTGGACGCCTTTGCCGGCCGCACGGGCGCCTATGCCGAGCAAGTGCATGCGCTGCGCCCCCATCCGGGCCAGGTCGACGCGGCGCGAAATATCCGCGGCCTGCTCCAGGGCTCGACGCTTGCCGATATCCCTTACCACCTCGTGCCGCGTTTTCGCCCATGGCTTTCCGATGCATGGTCCGACCCGGCCGACCAGGGCCATCGTTTCGATATCGGCTGGGATTGGGTGCCGGCCACGCAGCGTCACGGCAAGGAAGCCTTCTATTCGCGATTCCTTCCCTTCAAGGGCGGGAAGAAGCACCAGCCGCAGGATGCCTATTGCCTGCGTTGCGCGCCGCAGGTGCACGGCGCGGTACGTGACGCATGGGAGCAGGCTTGCCGGGTCTTCGACGTCGAGCTCAATGCCGTCACCGACAACCCGTTGGTGTTCCCGGATGCCGAGAACGCCGAAGTCATCGAAGACCAGGTGATTTCCGCCGGCCATTTCCACGGCATGCCGCTGGCGCTGGCAATGAGCTACGTGAAAGCGTCCATTCCGGTGCTGGCGTCGATTTCCGAGCGACGCACGGCAAAGCTTGTCGATCCGGCCAACAATGATGGCCTCCCGGCTTTTCTTATCGGCAACGAGGACGCGACCGATTCGGGTTTCATGATCGTCCAGTACACCGCCGCCGCCCTGGTCAACGACCTGGCCACGCGGGCGCATCCGGCCTCGGTGTATTCCGTGCCGACCAGCGCGAACGCCGAGGACCATGTGTCGATGGGTGCCAACGAGGCACGCCATGTGCTGGAGATGACCGAAGACCTCGGCCACGTGCTGGCGATGGAACTCTATACGGCGGCCCAGGCCCTCGAGTACCGCCAGGACATGCTCAACGCCGCGCGATCCCTGGCGCACCGTGGCGACTGGCAGGCGCTGGCGGCGAAGATCTCCGGCGCACCGCGTCCGGATTCGCCGCATTACGCAGGTTTCGAACGCGAAGTACGCGCCTTGATGGATGCACTCGCCGCAGCGGATGACTTCCATGGTGGGGTGGCGGTGCGCGCCGCGTTGGCCAAGCTGCGTGAGCACATCGCCTTCATGCAGCGCGATCGCGCGATGGATGGCGATGTGCGCGCGGTATGCGAGCTGGTGGCTTCCGGCCGCCTCGTCGACGGCGGCTGACACTCACGAGCCGAAGAAGCGAAGGGTGGCCGCGGCCTCCACGGCGGGGGACCAGTCGTCCAGCATGCCGGCGCGCACCCCCGCCAGGTACTGGTAGAGCTGGGCGTCGTTGGCTAGGCCCAGCTTGTTCATGGCCGAGCGCTTCTGCCGGCTGATGGTCTTGAAACTGCGACCCATCAATATCGCGATGTCACCCAGGCCGTGTCCTTGCGCGAAGGCGCGCAGCACCTCGACCTCGCGCGGCGAAAGCCGGGTGGCGTCGTCGTGGCCGTTCGCGCAATCCGCCTCATGGAACAGCCGGCGTATGGCGGGACTGAGGTAGGAGCGGCCCACGTCGGCGGCATGCACCGCCACGGGGATGTCGCGCAGGTTCGTGCGCTTGTCGAAAATGGCAGCGACGCCCATGTCGAGCAGGCTGCGCAGGATAGCCGGGTTGGACATCATCGTGAGCACCACGATGCCCGTATCCGGACGGGCGGCGCGAATGCGCCGGATCATGGGCATGCCGTCGGGCTGGCTGCCCTCGGGCATGGAATAGTCGGTGACGACGACGTCGCAGGGGTGGTCGGCGAGGGAGTCGAACAGCGTGTCCGTATCGTGGGCGCGTGCGACGACTTCGTAGCGGTGCGCCTTGAGAATCGTTTCGACCCCCGCCACGACCACCGGATGGTCGTCGGCGATGATCACGGTACTCGTCATGTCAGGCCTCATGGCGATGGAATCTCGTCATGTTGGCGGGCCGAAGCCGCGAAATATATGGAAGAAAAGCGCAATCACGTGTCGGCGCTTGCCACGACCGGGTTGCAGAGGTAGGATGCGTTATCGTATTAACGCGTTAGTACACTATGAAGCGTCGCTCGCTCGATCCCGAAACCCCGGCCGACTCGGCCGAGACCAGCCTGTGCGAGGCCCTGCTGGGCCTGTCCACCGTCGATGAGATGCGGGCTTTCCTGCATGACCTTTGCACCCCCGCGGAAATCGAGGTGATGGTCGATCGTTGGCGGGTGGTCCCCCACTTGCTGGAGGGGCGTTCCTATCGGGAGATCCACGAGCGGACGGCGGTGAGCATCACCACGATCGGTCGTGTGGCCCGTTACCTCAACCAGGGCAGCGGCGGCTACATGGCCGCGGCGGCGCGGCGGAACGCGGGAGGTGCCGCATGAAGCCGCGCGACCGCCTGCGGATCGCCATGCAGAAGTCCGGGCGGCTCACGGAGCCGGCCCAGGAGCTGCTGGCGCGTTGCGGCCTCAAGTTCCGCCAGAGCCGCGACAAGTTGTTCTGTTTCGGCGAGGGCGAGCCCGTCGACCTCCTGCTGGTCCGTGACGACGACATCCCCGGCCTGATCGCCGAAGGCGTATGCGACCTCGGCATCGTCGGCCGCAACGTCCTGCGGGAGTTCCAGCTCTCCAGCAGCGAGGCCGGGGCGGGCCTCGACGAACTGCGGTCGTTGGGCTTCGGCCACTGCCGCCTGTCCATCGCCGTCCCCCAGGAAGACGCCTACGACGGCCCTGCGCAGCTCGACGGCCAGCGTATCGCCACCTCGTATCCGGGGCTGCTTGGCGAATGGCTGCGGACGAACGGCGTGGACGCGAAGGTCGTGATGCTCGCCGGCTCCGTGGAGATCGCCCCCCGCCTCGGCACCGCCGATGCGATCTGCGACCTCGTCTCCAGCGGCGCCACCCTGGTCGCCAACCAGTTGAGGGAGGCAGCGGTGGTGGTGGAGAGCGAGGCCGTGCTGGCCGGGCACCGCGAGCTTCCGCCCGATGAGCGTGGCGAGATCGCCGAGCTGCTCCTGCGCCGGCTCGACGGCGTCATCCAGGTGCGCGACTCGCGCCTGATCCTGATGCAGGCACCGCGCGACGCGCTCGCCGCGATCACGCGGTTGTTGCCTGGCAGCCCGGTGCCGACGCTCACGCCGGTGGACGGTGCACCCGATCAGGTCGTGTTGCAGGCCCTGTGCGCCGGCTCGGTGAGCTGGCGCCAACTCGAAGACATGAAACGCGCCGGTGCTCGCGACATGCTGGTGCTGCCGGTGGAGAAGATGCTGGCATGAAACGGATCGACTGGACGACCCTGGACGAAAACGGCCGCGAGGCCGCGTTGGCGCGGCCCGCGCAGTCGCGCTCGGTAGAACTGCGCGAAGGCGTGGAAGCCATCGTGGCGGAGGTGCGCCGGCGCGGCGACGAGGCCTTGTCCGAACTCACGGCGCGCTACGACGGCACCCGCCTGCAAGGGCTCGAGGTCAGCGACGAGGAGTTCGCCGCGGCGGAGGCCCGCCTCGCGCCCGAACTGAAAGCCGCGGTGATCGAAGCCGCTGGCCGCATCGAGGCCTTCCATCGCGCGGCGGCGCCGACGCCCATCGCGGTCGACACCGCGCCGGGCGTGCGGGTGGAACGGGTATTGCGGCCCATCGGCCGGGTAGGCCTGTACGTCCCCGCCGGTGGTGCGCCCCTGCCGTCCACCGCGATCATGCTCGGTGTGCCGGCGGCCATCGCGGGCTGCCGCGACGTGGTGCTTTGCACGCCGGTGCAGGCCGATGGCCGTTGCGACGATGCCGTGTTGTTCGCCGCGAAAGCCACGGGCGTGCATCGCGTATTCAAGCTTGGCGGCGCGCAGGCGATCGCCGCGATGGCTTACGGCACGGAAACCGTTCCACGCTGCGACAAGATTTTCGGGCCCGGTAACGCATGGGTCACCGAGGCGAAGTTGCAGGTGGCGGGCGATCCCGCCGGCGCGGCCATCGACATGCCGGCCGGCCCATCCGAGGTGCTTGTGATCGCCGACGCCGACGCCGACCCGCGTTTCGTCGCCGCCGACCTGCTCTCGCAAGCCGAGCACGGCCCGGATTCACAGGTGTTGTTGGTCAGCCCGTCGGCGGGCCTGCTCGATCGCGTGGCGATCGAGGTGGAGCGGCAGCGCGCCGCCTTGCCGCGGGCGGATATCGCCGCCAGGGCGCTGGCGGAAAGCCGTCTCGTGCAGGTGGACGATCTCGACGAGGCGATCGCGGTCAGCAACCGCTACGCGCCCGAGCACCTCATCATCCAGACCGCCGAACCACGGGCATTGCTCGACGCCGTCGAATCGGCCGGTTCCGTGTTCCTCGGCGAATGGACGCCTGAATCCGTGGGCGACTACTGCAGTGGCAGCAACCACGTATTGCCGACCTACGGGTACGCGCGCAGCTACAGCGGCGTCTCGGTCGCCAGCTTCCAGAAACAGGTCACCGTGCAGGAGGTGACCGCCGCCGGCCTGCGCGTCATCGGTCCTTGCGCGGCCACGCTGGCCGCCGCGGAGCAACTGGAGGCGCACCGCCGAGCGGTCACCTTGCGCCTCGCCGCGATGGATGCGACCGCATGAGTGTCCTCGACCTGGCCCGCCCCGATATCCGTGCGCTGTCACCCTATTCGAGCGCGCGCATGGAAGCGCAGGGTGGCACCGTCCTGCTCAACGCGAACGAGTCCTCGCGTCCTCCGAACATCCCCGGCGGCGATGGACTGAACCGCTATCCGGACCCGCAGCCGCGGGCGCTGGTGGACGCACTGGCCGACCTCTACGGCAGCCAGCCGGACCGCGTGCTCGTGACGCGCGGCAGCGACGAGGCAATCGACCTGCTCGTACGCGCCTTCTGTCGCGCGAGGGAGGATGCCGTCGTCGTCTCACCGCCCACCTTCGGCATGTACGCGGTCTGCGCGCGCATCCAGGGCGCCACCGTGATCGAAGCGCCGCTCGAACCTGCGGGTGGTCTCGACGCCGATAAGCTGCTTGCCGCCGTCACCCCGGCGACCAAGCTCGTCTTTGTCTGCACGCCCAACAATCCCACCGGCAATCTCGTGCGGCGCGATGTGCTGGAGCGCCTGGCCCGCGAACTCGACGGGCGTGCCGTACTGGTGATCGACGAGGCCTACGCCGAGTTCAGCGGGGTGGCCAGTGCGACGTCGCTGATCGACGATCATGACAACGTGGCCGTGCTGCGCACGTTGTCCAAGGCCTGGTCCCTGGCCGGCGCGCGTGTCGGAGCGCTGGTGGCGCACGCGGACGTGATCGCCTTGTTGCGCCGGATCATCCCGCCGTATCCGTTGCCGTCGCCCTGCGTGGACGCGGCGTTGGGCGCGCTCTCGTACGAAGGCAGGCGTGTGCAGCGCCACCACCTGCAGGAGATCCTCGCCGAGCGCACGCGCATGTTCACGGCGCTGTCGGCCATGCCGGGGGTTCGCGAGGTGTTGCCGTCGCATGCGAACTTCCTCGCCGTGCGTTTCGACGATGCCGCCGGTACCTACCGGCGCCTGCTCGCCGCCGGCATCGTCGTGCGCGACATCACGAGATACCCGGGACTCGGCGACGCGCTGCGCATCACCGTGGGCACGGGTAACGAGAACGATCGCGTGCTCGCGATCCTCCGCGCCGGAGCCACCGCATGAGCCGGAAGATCCTCTTCGTCGACCGCGACGGTTGCCTTATCGAGGAGCCGGCGGACGAGCAGATCGACAGCTTCGAAAAGCTGGCGCTGATGCCGGGCGTCGTCGCCGCGCTGCAACGCATCGTCGGTGCGGGATATGAACTGGTGATGGTGACCAACCAGGATGGCCTGGGCACGCCGGCCTTCCCGCAGGAAGCCTTCGATGGCCCGCATCAGCTCCTGCTGCGTATCCTCGCCTCGCAAGGGGTCACGTTCCGCGAACAGCTGATCGACCGGAGCCTTCCCCACGAGAAACGCGATACACGCAAGCCGGCCACCGGCCTGGCCCGGCACTGGCTTGCCGACGACAGCTGGAGCCGTGCGCAATCGGCCATGGTCGGCGATCGCGACACCGATCTCGTGTTCGCGGCGAACATGGGCGTGCGCGGTTTCCTCGTCGGCGCCCGCGGTGCGAGCTGGGCCGAGGTGGCGCACGCCTTGCTCGACGCGCCGCGTACCGCCGAAGTGGTGCGCAAGACGAAGGAAACCTCGATCCGCGTCGCCGTCGACCTCGACCGTGTCGCCGACCCCGTCGTACATACGGGGCTGGGCTTCTTCGACCACATGCTCGAACAGATCGGCAAGCACGGCGGCTTCGCGCTCGACCTGCGCTGCGATGGCGACACCCATATCGACGAACACCACACCATCGAGGATTCGGCGCTGGCGCTCGGCCAAGCCTTGCGCCAGGCCCTGGGCGACAAGCGTGGCATCGGCCGCTACGGCTTCGCCTTGCCCATGGACGAGAGCGCCGCGCGTGCCGAACTGGATCTCTCCGGCCGCCCGTACTTCGTCTTCGAAGGCGAGTTCACGCGTGAACGCGTCGGCGACGTGCCGACCGAACTCGTGCCGCATTTCTTCCGCTCGCTGTGCGAGACGCTCGGCGCGAACCTGCACCTCACCGTGCACGGGGAAAACGCGCACCACATGGTCGAAGGCTGCTTCAAGGTGGTCGCGCGTACCTTGCGCCAGGCGATCCGCCGCGAAGGCGAGGAGTTGCCCAGCACGAAAGGGAGCCTGTGATGCGGGTCGTCCTCGTCGACGCCGGTGGCACCAATATCGGGTCGGTGCGCTATGCCTTGCAGCGCCTCGGTACCGACGCCGAACTGACCTCCAGCGCGGCGGCGATTCGTGCCGCGAGCCATGTGATCCTGCCAGGCGTGGGCGCGGCGGGACCCGGCATGCGCATGCTGCGCGAGGCCGGCCTGGTGGATGTGATGCGCGGGCTCACCCAGCCGGTGCTCGGTGTCTGCCTCGGCATGCAACTGCTCTGCGAACGCTCCGAGGAAGCGGATACCGAGTGCCTCGGCGTGGTTCCCGCTACGGTACGGCGTTTCATCGATACGCCAGGCTTGCGGGTGCCGCACATGGGCTGGAACAGCCTGCACGTCACCGCCAGCCATCCGCTCGTCGCGGGCTTGCGTGAAGGAGACACGGCCTACTTCGTGCACAGCTACGCGGTGCCCACCGGCGATTACACCCTCGCGGCGAGCGAGCACGGCATGCCCTTCGCTGCCGTCGTCGCCGCCGGCAACTTCATGGGCATGCAGTTCCACCCCGAGCGTTCGGCGGGCGTGGGCGCGCAGCTCCTGCGGAACTTCCTTGCCCTATGACACTTCCCATTCCCGCCATCGACCTGCGTGACGGTAAGGTCGTCCGCCTTTTCCAGGGCGATTACGCGCAGCAGACCACCTTCGCTTTCGAGCCCGAAGCGCTGGCCGCGCGTTACGCCGACGAAGGCGCCACGTGGTTGCACGTGGTCGACCTCGACGGCGCACGCACCGGCCGTTTCGAGAACCTCGCGACCATCGCCGGCATCGCCTCGGCGGGGCGGCTTCGCGTGCAGGCCGGCGGGGGCATTCGCGATGAAGACGGCGTGCGCCGCCTGTTGGCGGCGGGAGCGCAGCGCGTGGTGGTCGGCAGCATGGCCATACGCGCGCCCGAGACGGTGGCGGCGTGGATCGGGCGCTACGGCGCCGAGCGCATCGTGCTGGCGTTGGACACGCGTTTCCGCGATGGCGCATGGACCTTGCCGAGCGCCGGCTGGACGGCCAATGAGGCGCGTACGCTGGATGAACTCGTTCCCTGGTACGAAGCCGCCGGTGCACGCCATGTCCTTTGCACCGACATCGACCGTGACGGCACGATGACCGGCCCGAACGTCGCGCTGTACCACCACCTCGCCGCACTGGCGCCGTCACTGGACGTGCAGGCCTCGGGTGGTGTGCGTTCGCTCGACGATGTCGCGGGCCTCGCGCTGCAGGGTGTCGCGGGCGTCATCCTCGGCCGTGCCCTGCTGGAAGGCGCTTTCACGCTACCCGACGCGCTCGCCGTCGCACAGAAGGCGAACGCGTCATGCTGAATCGTCGCATCGTTCCCTGTCTCGACGTGCGCGACGGCCAGGTGGTGAAAGGCGTGCGCTTCCGTGACCACGTGGTGGTCGGCGAGATCGTCGAGCTGGCCCTGCGTTACCGCGACGAAGGGGCCGACGAACTGGTGTTCTATGACATCACCGCCAGTCCGGAAGGCCGCCGGGTCGACCGCGACTGGGTGGAACGGGTGGCACGCGAAATCGATATCCCGTTCTGCGTGGCCGGTGGCATCCGCAGCGTCGAGGATGCGCGCGAGGTGTTGCATGCGGGCGCGGACAAGGTCTCCATCAATTCCCCCGCGCTGGAGCGGCCGGCCCTGGTCGGCGAGATCGCCGACGCGTTCGGCGTGCAGTGCGTCGTCATCGGCGTGGACAGCTTGCGCGACGATGATGGCCAATGGCGCGTTCGCCAATACACGGGCGACCCTTCGCGCACGCGGGCCTTGCGCAAGCGCACGCTGGACTGGATCGAGGAGGTCCAACGGTTGGGGGCGGGTGAGATCGTGCTCAATTGCATGGGCACCGATGGCGTGCGTCGTGGCTATGACATCGAGCAGCTGAAGGCGGCGCGGGCGATCTGCCAAGTGCCGCTGGTCGCCTCCGGTGGCGCGGGCAAGCCGGAGCACTTCACCGAGGTGTTCCGTGACGCGGACGTCGATGCGGCGCTCGCGGCGAGCGTGTTCCATTCGGGCGATATCGGTATTCCCGCGCTCAAGAGCGACTTGCGCGCGCAAGGCATCGAGGTGAGGTTATGAGCGAGAGGGTCCCCGATTTCGCCAAGGGTGGCGGCCTGTTGCCGGCGATCGTGCAACATGCGCGTACGGGCGAGGTACTGATGCTGGGCTACATGGACGAGGCCGCGCTGGCGAAGACGCGGGAGTTCGGCCAGGTCACCTTCTTCAGCCGAAGCAAGCAGCGGTTATGGACCAAGGGCGAAACATCGGGCGACACGCTGGCCCTGGTCGATGCACGACTCGATTGCGACGCGGACACGATCCTCGTGCGCGCCTTGCCGGCCGGGCCCACGTGTCATACCGGCACGACGAGCTGCTTTGGCGACGATGTCGCGCCTGCCTTGGGATTCCTTGCGGAACTGGATGCGCTGGTCGCGTCGCGACACGCGGAACGGCCACGAGGCAGCTACACGACGACGCTGTTCGAAGGCGGCATCCGCCGCATGGCGCAGAAGGTGGGAGAGGAGGGCGTCGAGACGGCGCTCGCCGCGATCGCCGAGGACGACGACGCGCTGATCGGCGAAGCCGCCGATCTCGTCTTCCATCTGATGGTGGTCCTGCGCGCGCGCGGCATCGGTTTCGACGCCGTGGCCGCGAAGCTGGCTTCGCGGCACGCGAAATGAAGCGGTCGCGCTAGGCGACCGCGGGCTCCCAATTAGCGGTTGCCGCCGCGATTGCCGCCGCCACCGCCACGGTTTCCACCGCCACCGCCGCCACCCGGACGACCGCCACGGTTGCCACCCGGACGCGGACCGCCGCCGGCACGGTTGCCGCCACCCTGGCCGCCACCGCCCGTGCGATTGCCGCCACCGGCCGGACCGCGACCACGATTGCCACCGCCATCGAAACGCGCGCCCGCTGGCGCACGATTGCCGTCGGAACGGCCCGGGCCTGCCGCACGGTTGCCTTCGGCACGGCCCTGGCCCATGGGCCGATTGCCGCCACCAGCGTTGCCGGGACGTCCACCCGGACGCGGACCGCGGTTGCCAGTGGCGTTACCGGCCGCGTTGCCGCCGCCGGTACGGCTGTCGCCCGCGAACCACGTGCGGATCGACGGAAGTTCCTGGCCCGGCGCGACGCGACGCGACTTGCGCGGGCCACCGGCGGCACCGCCGCGCTCGGGACGCGCGACGTTTCCGTTGACCTCGCGACGCGGAGCGCCCGCCTGGCCGCCGCGACCACCGCGGCCACCGACACCGCCACGTCCACCGCGCGGGTTGTCGTCGCGCAGGCGGTCGAAGGCGGTGAGTTCACGGGCTTCGTCGTGACGTGCCGAACTCCACGCACCCGTGGTGCGGGTATCCGGCTTGTATTCGGTGATATGGCGCGGGGCGCGGCGCTGGTGCACCACGGCGCTCAGCGTCAGCACGGGGGCCGGGGCACCGAGGCCCGCGCGCTCGCGCAGTTCCTTGATAGCGGTGTCGTCCAGCGATTCGCAATCGCCACGGCGCAGCGCGCGCGGCAGTTCGACCGTGCCGTAGCGAATGCGCTTCAGGCGGCTGACCAGGAAACCCTGCGAATCCCACAGGCGACGGACTTCGCGATTGCGACCCTCGCGGATGGTGACGCGGAACCAGCTATGGCTGCCGCCGCGGCTGATGGTGGCGATCTCGTCGAAGCGCGCGGGACCGTCTTCCAGTTCCACGCCGGCCTTGAGCCGCTCGATGACCTCGTCGGGCACCTCGCCGTGCACGCGGCAAAGGTATTCACGCTCCAGGCCGCTCTTCGGATGCATCAGCGCGTTGGCGAGTTCGCCATCGGTGGTGAGCAGGAGCAAGCCGGTGGTGTTGATGTCGAGGCGGCCCACGGCGACCCAGCGTGCGCCGCGCAGGCGCGGCAGCTGTTCGAACACGGTGGGACGGCCTTCGGTGTCCTCGCGCGTGGTCACCACGCCTTCGGGCTTGTGGTAGACCAGCACTTCGGCATCGTTCCGGTTGTCGGTGGCGACGACGAACTGCTTGCCGTCCAGTACGACGCGGTCGCCGGCGTGGACGCTGGAGCCGATCGTGGCGACCGTGCCGTTGACCTCGACCTCGCCGGCCTGGATGCGCTGTTCGAGCATCCGGCGCGAGCCGAGTCCGGCGTTGGCGAGGACCTTGTGCAGGCGCTCCTCGAGCTGTTGGTTGCTGTCGGCGGGGTTGTCGCCGCCGCGCTTAAGGGTGAGCAGGGATCGCTGTGGCGCGTTCATGCGCGTGACTCCTCGGTATCTTTCTCGGCGTCGTCGTCTTCGGCGTCGCCTACGGGGTTCTCTGCCTCGTCGGCAGTGGGGGAAGCCGCGGCGACGTCGTCGCCGGCAGGCAGCTGGTTCGCGACCTCGACCTCGTCGCCCTCGATGGGCGCGGTCTCGGTAGCGGTGTTCGTATCGTCCGCTGTCGCGGGGTGGGCGGACGCGGGTATCGCGTCACCTTCGAAGCGCATCTGCGGATTGAGTTCCTCGAGGTCGCGGATCTCGGAAAGCGGGGGCAGGGCATCCAGCGACTTCAGGTTGAAGTAGTCGAGAAAGCCGCGCGTGGTGCCGAACAGGGCGGGCTTGCCCGGGACGTCGCGATGACCGACGACGCGGATCCATTCGCGTTCCTCGAGCGTCTTGATGATGTTCGAGGAGACCACCACGCCGCGGATCTGTTCGATCTCCGGACGGGTGATCGGCTGGCGGTAGGCGATCAGGGCCAGCGTCTCGAGCAGGGCGCGCGAATAGCGGCTCGGCTTTTCCGCCCACATCCGCGAGACCCAGGGATGCACGTCGCGACGGACCTGGTAACGCCAGCCGGAGGCCACCTCGACCAGTTCCACGCCGCGTCCTTCGCAGTCCCCGGCGAGCGACGCCAGGGCGGCCGTGAGTTCCTCCGTGCCGACGTCTTCTTCCTCGCCGAAAATCGCCTTCAACTGCGCGATCGTCATCGGCTGGGTCGACGCCAGGAGCGCCGCTTCCACGATGGGTTTGAGTTGTTCGGGTTGCATAGGCCTTAGGGTGTACCGCGCCTTTCACGCGCGGATGGGTTCGTGCACGGGAGCGGCCGCTCGTGCGACGCCCCCCGGTTCGTGGCCCTTTGGAGGGCCTTCAGCCGAGCGCTTCCTCGGGCTCGGCCTCCATCTGTACCTTCGTCTTCAGGTAGATCGGCCCGAGGGCTTCTTCCTGGACGATTTCCACGAGCATTTCCTTCGCGAGTTCCAGCATGGCGAGGAAGGTGACCACGACGCCCAGCCGTCCCTCGTTGATGTCGAACAATGTTTCGAAGCGGTGGAAGCCGCCACCCTCGCTGAGGGTCTGGAGCAGGTCGCCCATGCGCTGGCGCACACTGAGCGGTTCGCGCTGGATCGCATGGTGCGTGAACAGATCGGCGCGGGTGAGCACGTCCTTGAGCGCGAGCAGGAGCTCCTTGAGGTCCAGCGGTGGCGGCACGCGTACCACGTTGTGCTCGCCGACGAAGGCGTGGACCACGGTGGTGTCGCGTTCCAGGCGCGGCAGCTCGTCGATATCCGCCGCGGCCCGCTTGAAGCGTTCGTACTCCTGTAGGCGACGGACGAGCTCGGCGCGGGGATCCTCCTCGACGCCTTCCTCGGCCGGCGGCCGCGGCAACAGCAACCTGGACTTGATCTCCGCGAGGATCGCGGCCATCAGCAGGTACTCCGCCGCGAGCTCCAGGCGCATCACCTCGCGCATCATGTCGATGTAGTCCATGTACTGCCGGGTGATCTCGGCCACGGGGATGTCGAGGATGTCGAGGTTTTGCCGGCGGATCAGGTACAGCAACAGGTCGAGTGGACCTTCGAACGATTCGAGGATGACTTCGAGCGCGTCCGGCGGGATGTACAGGTCCTGGGGCATTTGCAGCACCGGTTGCCCGCGCACGAGCGCGAGAGGCATTTCCTGCTGCTGCGGGATGCCCGCGAAGGCACCCTGGGTTTTTTCGACCACCTGGACTTCGGTTGTCTCGTTAGTCATCGGCACACGTCAGAAGGGTCGCGAGTGCGACCGGGAACGCAACAATCGATGCCGTCCGGCGGCTGCACCGCCACCTCGCCCGGCTTGCCACGCATCGTCGCCGACGAGCGAAGGGCAAGGCCGCTGGACACCCCAGGAGGGTCACCGTCTGTGAAGGAACGTCGGGAGCAGAGCGCGGCCGGTCCCTGGATCACGGACCGGTGAGGGCGCGACGCCCGAATAAGTTCACCCGATTGAGATACAGGGTATCGCCTGTGCCCGCCCAAGTCCAGCGGGCCGCCGCCGGTCGCTACGACGTTGCGGCACAATAGGCGCCATGCAGCCGGGCCAGCGCGCGATCATCCACGTCGACATGGACGCTTTCTACGCGTCCGTGGAGGAACTGGACGACCCCTCCCTGGTCGGAAAACCCGTCATCGTGGCCGGACTGGGCCGGCGCGGCGTGGTGTCCACGGCCAACTACGAAGCGCGCAAATACGGGGTCCGCTCGGCCATGGCCACCTCGGAGGCCCGCCGGCGCTGCCCTGGCGGTGTCTACATCTTCCCCCGCCATGCGCGCTACCAGGAGATCTCGAACGTGGTCTTCGGGGTATTCGCCGAGGTCACGCCCATGATCGAAGGCCTGTCGCTCGACGAGGCCTTCCTCGACGTCACGGGCAGCCTTCGCCTTTTTTCCTCCATCGAGGCCATCGGTCGCCGGGTGAAGGAGGGCATCCGCGAGCGCACGGGACTGAACGCTTCCGTGGGCATGTCGCATAACAAGCTCCTGGCCAAGCTGGCCAGCGAGCTGTCCAAGCCGAACGGCTTCCTGCGCATCGCGCCCGACGAGGTGCGCGGCTATCTCGATCCATTGCCTGTCGGCCGCATGTGGACGGTGGGGAAGGTGGCCGAGGAGTCCCTGCAGAAGGTCGGCATACGCACCATCGGCGACCTGGTCCGGGCCGACGCCTGGCGACTGAACAAGGCGGTGGGGGAGCGCCACGCGGCCCAGCTGCGCGAGCTTTGCCGCGGCGAGGACCGCCGGCCGGTGGTCACCGACGCCCCCGAGGTCTCGATCGGCTCGGAGTGGACCTTCGAGTACGACGTCGAGGAACTGTCCATAGCCGAGGCCTGGCTGTTGCGCCAGTGTGAGCGCGTGGGTGCGCGGGCAAGGGCGCGCGGCCTGGACGCACGTACGGTGTCGGTGAAATTGCGCGAACCGCCTTTCCTGACCCATAGCCGGCAGGCACAGTTGCCCGTTCCCGGCAACGCGACGGCCGACATCCATGCCGTGGCACGACGCTTGCTTCAAGTCTGGTGGGGTCAGCACCCCCGGCCGCGGCTTCGCCTGCTTGGCGTGACGCTGTCGGGTTTCGATGCCCGGCACGGCGACGAGCAGCAGGACATGTTCGCGGCGCCGGCGCCGGACAAGCGTTCCGACGGCGTGCAGGACCTGATCAATGGGCGCTTCGGCGCGGGGGCCCTGGTTCGCGCGGGAGTGCTCAAGACCCGCGGCAGCGAGTGAGTGTGCGGCAGGATGGCGGAAGGAACCTCGGACTGCGCTAATGTGTCCGTTTGTGACACGGAACGTAAGTGAACGAGGTGCGGTCATGCCGGTCACCACGGACAAGGAGGCACTATCGGGATGGGTGGAGAATCTGATGTCGAATGACAAGGAAGACCCGCAGACGCGCTATCGCCATGCGCGCATGAGGGTGCAGACCGCGGTACTGATGAGCCGTGGCGGCGAGGCGCACCCGACGGACCTGGTCGACATATCGGCCACGGGCGCCCTCCTGCGCCGTCCGCCCGGCTGGCGCGGCGAGCCAGGGCAGACCTGGATCCTGGACATGATCTTCGGCCACGACCTGCACATCCACCTGGAAGCCTCGGTGGCCCGCGTCTCCGCGCGGCAGATCGGCATGGAATACACCCTCATCCCCGAGGACAAGCAGGCGTCGCTCTGGGAATTGCTGGGCGGCTACGCGGACACGCTCGAGGCCTGGCAGGACGATTGAGAATCGGGTGTGGTAACCACCCTGAAGGCTTGAAGACCGAAGGCAGCCGACCTTGTGGCCACCGACCTTGTGGGAGCCGACTTTGTGTGAGAGCCGACCTTGTGGGAGCTGGCCTTGTGGGAGCCGCTTCAGCGGCGATCCCGCGGCAGCGGGCCAGGACGAGGCAAGCACCCATCGCCGCTGAAGCGGCTCCCACAGGTGAAGCGACTTCCGCAGGCCCCTTTGACAAGACCCTTTAAGCAGCGGTCGGGCGGCTCTTCTTCCGTTCCTCGTCGCGAAGCTCGCGGCGGAGGATCTTGCCTACGTTGGTCTTGGGCAGCGCATCGCGGAACTCGATCTGCTTCGGGCGCTTATAGCCGGTGAGGTTCTCCCGGCAGTACTCCTTCAGCGCCTCGACGGTCAGCGAAGGGTCCTTGCGCACGACGAACAGTTTCACCACCTCGCCCGAATGCTCGTCGTCGATGCCGACCGCCGCGACCTCGCCCACGCCCGGGTGGCGCATGACGATGTCCTCGATCTCGTTCGGGTACACGTTGAAGCCGGAGACCAGGATCATGTCCTTCTTGCGGTCGACGATGAAGGCCTGGCCGGTCTCGTCCATGCGGGCGATGTCGCCGGTGCGCAACCAGCCATCCGCGTCGAGCACCTTGGCCGTTTCCTCCGGCTGTCGCCAGTAACCCTTCATCACCTGCGGGCCGCGAATGCAGAGTTCGCCGACTTCGCCGAGCGGAAGAACCTTGCCGTCCTCGTCACGGATCTGCGCGTCGGTGTCCGGGATGGGATAGCCGATCGAACCGGTGTAGTCCTTGATGTCGACGCGATTGGCGAACGCAACGGGCGAGGTCTCGGTGAGACCGTAGCCCTCGATGATGGGATGGCCGGTGACCTTCTTCCAGCGTTCGGCGACGGCGCGTTGCAGGGCCATGCCGCCGGCCATGGAAAGGTGCAGGTGCGAGAAGTCGACCTGGTCGAAGCCGGGGGTGTTCAGCAGGCCGTTGAACAGCGTGTTGACGCCGGTGATGGCGGTGAACTTCGTCTTCTGCAACTCCTTCACGAAGCCACGCATGTCGCGCGGATTGGTGATGAGATGGTTGAGGCCGCCAAGGCTGGTGAAGATGAGGCAATTCACCGTCAGCGAGAAGATGTGGTACAGCGGTAGCGCCGTGATGACCGTTTCCTCGCCCAGCGTGGCGTGGCCGGCGACCCACGGGCGGGTCTGCAGCATGTTCGCGACCATGTTGCGATGGGTGAGCATCGCGCCCTTCGCCACGCCGGTGGTGCCACCGGTGTACTGCAGGAAGGCGATGTCGTCGTGGCCGATCTCCACCGTGGGCAGCGGGTGCGCCTTGCCACGGGCGAGCGCGTCGCGGAAACGCACGGCCTGCGGCAGCTTGAACGGCGGCACTTCCTTGCGCAGCGTCTTCACCACGAAGTTGATGATGTTGCCCTTCGGGAAGCCGACCATGTCGCCGACGGCGGTGGTGATGACATGGCGTACCTGGGTACCTTCCACGGCCTGTTGCGCCGTGGCGGCGAAGTTGTCCAGGACCACCAGCGCCTGCGCACCCGAGTCTTCCAGTTGGTGATGCAGTTCGCGCGCCGTGTATAGCGGATTCGTGTTTACTACGGTGAGGCCGAGGCGCAGCGCGCCGAACAGGGCGATCGGGTACTGCAGCAGGTTCGGCAGCATGATCGCCAGGCGGTCGCCCTTCTTCAGGCCGAGTTCGCCGGAGAGATAGCCCGCGAAGGCGCGCGAGAGTTCGTCGACCTGGCCGTAGTTCAGCACCTTGCCGAAGTTCGCGAACGCCGGGCGGTCACGAAATTTCTTGAAGGAGTCTTCGAAGACGGCCGCCACGGAGCGGTACGCGTTGACGTCGATGTCGGCGGGAATGCCGGCAGGGTAGTGGTCGAGCCACGGACGCTCAATGCTCATGAATCGGACGAACTCCAGGAAGTGACGGATGCACGGCGCATCGTCATAAGGCCGTGGCATTGGAGCATACGCCCGCGTATAGCGGCAAGCCGCATTGCAGCGCGTTTTGATGGGGAGGAAGCACGATGTGGAAAGCGGGAACGTTGCTGGTCGTCCTCGCATTGGCGGGTGTCGCCGGTTGCCGGCATACACCGGACGAGGAGCAGGTGCGCTCGGCGATAACGGCTGCCTCGGCAGGTGCCGAAGCGGGCAAGGCGGGGGATACCGTCGCTGCGTTGACGGACGATTTCGACGGCAATGCGGGACAGCTCGATCGCGCCTCGCTGGCGAACCTGGTGCGGGTCTACGCGCTTCGCGGGCAGAAGGTCCACGTGCTGATGGGGCCGACGGAAGTCGAGAAGCGTGGCGATCGGCTGGTGGCGACGTTCACCGTCACCCTGACCGCCGGGGTGGGCGTGTTGCCCGATAACGCCGGGGCCTACGTGGTGGAGACGGGCTGGCGGAAGGAAGGGCGCGAGTGGCGTTGCTTTACAGCGAACTGGAAGCGCGCGTTGTAGACCGAACCGCCGACAGGGTCGGTTCCCACCAAGGCTTGGCGAGTCACCGATAAGGCCGGCTCCCACCAGGTGCGAAACCTGGTGGGAGCCGACCCTGTCGGCGATGCTTTCTTAGGCCGCCTTCGCCAACTGGCGAAGCACGTACTGCAGGATGCCGCCGTGGCGGAAGAACTCGCGCTCCTTCGGGGTCAGCAGCAGCACCTTCACGGTGAACTCCTTGACCGAACCGTCCGGACGCGTGGCCTTGACCGTCGCCGTCTTCGACTCGCCGCCATTGAGGCCGGTGATGTCGAAGACCTCGTCGCCCTTCAGGCCCAGCGTCTGCGCGTTCTCGCCGTCCTGGAACTGGCAGGGCAGCACGCCCATGCCGACCAGGTTCGAGCGGTGGATGCGCTCGAAGCTCTCGGTGATCACCGCCTTGACGCCCAGCAGCAGGGTGCCCTTCGCAGCCCAGTCACGCGACGAACCCGTGCCGTATTCCTTGCCGGCGAGGACGATCAGCGGGGTGCCGTCGGCCTTGTACTTCATGGCGGCGTCGTAGATCGCCATTTCTTCGCCGGTCGGGATGTACTTGGTGTAGCCACCCTCGACGCCGTCGAGCATCAGGTTCTTGATGCGGATGTTGGCGAAGGTGCCGCGCACCATCACGTCGTCGTTGCCGCGACGCGAACCGTAGGAGTTGAAGTCCTTCGGCTCCACGCCCTTGGAGATCAGGAAGCGGCCCGCCGGGCTGTCCTTCTTGATCGAGCCGGCCGGCGAGATGTGGTCGGTGGTGATCGAGTCGCCGAAGATGCCCATGGCGCGCGCGCCGTGGATGTCCTCGATGGTGCCGGCCTCGGCGGTCATGCCGTCGAAGTAAGGCGGGTTCTTGATGTAGGTGGAATCGTCCCAGGCGTAGGTCTTGCCATCCGGCGAGGCGATGGCGTTCCAGCGGCTGTCGCCCTTGAAGACGTCGGCGTAGCTGTCCTTGAACATCTGCGGGCTGATCGCGCCGGCGATGGCGTCGGAAACTTCCTGGTTGCTCGGCCAGATGTCCTTCAGGTAGACGGGCTTGCCGTCGCTACCGGTGCCGATGGCGTCCTTGGTCAGGTCGATGTTCAGCGTGCCGGCCAGCGCGTAGGCGACGACCAGCGGCGGCGAGGCCAGGTAGTTCATCTTCACTTCGGGATGCACGCGGCCCTCGAAGTTGCGGTTGCCCGAAAGCACCGACGCCACGGCGAGGTCGCCATCGGCGATGCCCTTGCTGATCTCGACCGGCAGCGGACCGGAGTTGCCGATGCAGGTGGTGCAGCCGTAGCCGACCACGTAGAAGCCCACCTTCTCGAGTTCCTCGAGCAGGCCGGTCTTCTTCAGGTACTCGGTCACGACCAGCGAGCCCGGTCCGAGCGAGGGCTTCACCCACGGCTGCGAGGTGAGGCCGCGTGCGGCGGCCTTCTTCGCCAGCAGGCCGGCGGCGAGCATCACGGCCGGGTTGGAGGTGTTGGTGCACGAGGTGATCGCGGCGATCACGACCGAGCCGTCATTGATGCGGAAGGACTTGCCGTTCTTCTCGACGAGCACGCCTTCGCCATCGACGGCGTTGGCTTCGTTGCCGACGGCGGTACCGCCGCCTTCATTGTTGAAGCGGGCGACGTCGCCGTTCTTCGGCTTGCGGTTCGCGGTGAGCGGGCCGACGGCGTCGAGGAAGCTGTCCTTGACCGACTCCAGCAATACACGGTCCTGCGGACGCTTCGGGCCGGCCAGCGACGGGCGAACGTCGGCGAGGTCGAGTTCGAGCGTGGTGGTGAATTCGGCTTCCGGCGTGTTCGCGTCGTGCCACAGGCCCTGCGCCTTGGCGTAGGTCTCGACCAGGGCGATCAGCGCCTCGTCGCGGCCGGACAGGCGCATGTAGTTCAGTGCTTCCTGGTCGATCGGGAAGATGCCGCAGGTGGCGCCGTATTCCGGGGCCATGTTGGCGATCGTGGCGCGGTCGGCCAGCGGCAGGTTCTGCAGGCCCGGGCCGAAGAACTCGACGAACTTGCCGACGACGCCGAGCTTGCGCAGCATCTGGGTGACGGTGAGCACGAGGTCGGTGGCGGTGACGCCTTCCGAGAGCTTGCCCTTGAGGCGGAAGCCGACGACCTGCGGGATCAGCATGGACGACGGCTGGCCGAGCATCGCGGCCTCGGCCTCGATGCCGCCCACGCCCCAGCCCAGCACGCCGAGGCCGTTGATCATCGTGGTGTGCGAGTCGGTGCCGAAGACGGTATCCGGATAGGCGAACGATTCACCGTCCACTTCGCTGGTGAAGACGACGCGGGCGAGGTTCTCCAGGTTCACCTGGTGGACGATGCCCGTGCGCGGCGGCACGACCTTGAAGTTGTTGAAGGCCTTCTGGCCCCAGCGCAGGAAGGAGTAGCGCTCCTGGTTGCGCTCGAATTCGATGGCGACGTTCTGCTCGAGCGAGCTTTCCGTGCCGAACGTGTCGACCTGCACCGAGTGGTCGATGACCAGTTCGGCCGGCGCCAGCGGGTTGATCTTGTCCGGGTCGCCGCCGAGCTTGGTCACGGCGTCGCGCATGGCGGCCAGGTCGACCACGCAGGGCACGCCGGTGAAATCCTGCAGGACCACGCGGGCGGGCATGAAGGAGATCTCGGTGTCCGGTTCGGCCTTGGCATCCCACTTGGCCACGGCCTCGATTTCCTTGGCGGTGACGTTCACGCCGTCTTCCTGGCGGAGCAGGTTCTCCAGCAGGATCTTCATCGAGTAGGGCAGGCGCTTGATGTCGAACGTCTTGCCGAACTTGGCCAGGCTGGCGATGGTGTGGCGCTTGCCGTTGACTTCGATACTGTCTCGGACTGAGAACGAGTCTTTCATGCTGTACTCCTGGCGTGACGTTCTTTAGCTGGGGAGGCCTGGCGGACCCTTGCGGATCGCCAAAGGCGTTGATTATCGCGCAGTCTGCCGCTGGTGTGCGACCGCCGTGAGACCGGCCTCCGGCTAGAATGGGCGTTCGGTGGCGCAGGCCGCGCGAAATCTGGGCGGCGGAAGGATGAGGGCCGGAGCACGTGAGCGCAAACGTATTTGATGGCACGCAGCGTTCGATGATATCGATGGCCTTGTCGTCGGTGTCGTTGCGCGACCTGGCCCTGGTCCAGGCCGTGGCCCGGGAGGGCAGCTTCAACAGCGCCGCCCGGGCCATGTACATCAGCCCTTCCGGCCTGTCGCACCAGGTGCAGAAGGTGGAGCAGGCGCTTGGCACGCCCCTGTTCGAACGCGGTGGCCGGCGAGTGGTGCCCACCGCCAGCGGGCAGCGCCTGCTCGGCTACATAGAAGAGGTGCTGGCCTCGGCCGAGCATCTGGAACACGCGGCCCGGGCCGGGGATGTCGCCTTTGGCGGCGAATTGCGGCTGGGGGTGCCCTCCACGCTGGGACCCTACCTGCTGCCCCACTTCATCGAGCCGTTTCCCCAGCGTTTCCCGGGTGCCCGCCTGACGATTTCCGAAGGCAAGCCGCGAGGCCTCTCGCGCCGTTTGCAAGAGGGCGAGCTGGACGCCGTGCTGGCACCGCCGAGCGCGATCGTCACCGGGCTGGAGTCCATCCCTTTGTTCTTCGAGCCTTACGAGTTGATGCTGCATAAGGGCCACCCGCTGGCCGGACGCATGTCCATCGCGCTGACCGAACTGGACGCGGCGGACGCCACGCTGATGGCCGAGAGTCACGGAAATGGCGTGTCCGACCTCGGCATGAGCGGCTCGGCACGGCCCGAGCGCATCCAGGACCTGAGCATCGAAAGCCTTGCCACGCTGGTCGCGCTGCGGGGTGGCTACACGCTGGTGCCGATCCTCGCGCACGAGCGGCTGGGTTCCATACCGAACGTGGTGTTGGCGGCGGTGGAAGGCGCGAGGCCGGGGCGGCATATCTCGCTGTACTGGCGGAATGCCACGCCGTGGCGGGAGGATCTGGCGCAGTTCGGCGATTTGCTGCGGGCGCTGGCCGAGGCGATCCCCGGGCTGGATGCGGCGGCTCCGTAGGCTATCGCCGCCGAGGCGGCTTCCCACCAGATGCGCGCGGCGCTCAGGCCGGGCCGCGGGGCTCGATCTCGATCAGCCGCCGTCGTCCAGGGTCGAGCCGGTCAGCAGGCCCCGGGCCAGCATCGCGCATTGCTTGCGGTAGATCAGCAGGTGCCATTGGCGGCCGCCGATCTGGTTCCACAGGACCGCCGAGCGCACGGCTGCCAGCAAGGCCGCCCGTACCTTGTCCACGTTCGCTTTCTGCTGCAGGTGCGATGGCGTACCCGTGACCATGACGCGGGGCTTCAGCGTGGATAGCGTGGAGGTGTACACCTCGGCCAGCCTCGCCGCGACATTGGGGTGGCCGATGCCGAAATGCTCGACCTGGCGTTGCGTGCCGACGATGCCCTCGCGCAGGCGCTCAAGCAGGCCGCGGTTGCGCGACAGCGAGCGTTCGAGGCGTAGCACGGTGATCGCCATGCGCATCACCGCCACGTCGCGGGTCTGGTCCTCGAACTGCGCGACCAACGTGCGCAATCCCCGCCTCACTCCCGAGACACCGCCATAGACGGACGCCACCGAATCGGCGTCGATTCGGAACACGCTGGCAAGGCTGGCCTCGAAGGCGGTCTCGTCGCACCGCCCGTCGGTAGCCAGTTGCTGCGCGAGGGCGACGCCCTGGAAGACCCCGGCAAGGGCGAGGACGCGTTCTTCATTCATGCGGAAAGCTCGGGAAATGTAGGGGAGAGAAGAAGTGACTCGAAGCAGCGCGGTCTGGCGAGTTCCTGGTGGGAGCCGACCCTGTCGGCGATACAGGCTCGCGGTAATTTTTGCGACTCGCTTCGCGGGAATCGCGGACAAGGTCCGCTCCCACCGGGCTTTTGCAGCGATGATCGAGCGGCCGGGTGAAGCTCACGCCAGGCCGCCATAGGGCGCGTCGGTCGCGGCGATCACCGCGCCGCCAAGGCATGCCTCGCCGTCGTACAGGACGACAGACTGTCCGGGTGTCACCGCGCGCTGCGGTTCGTCGAACGATACATGCAAGGTGTCGCCCCGGACCTCCACATGGCAGTCCTGGTCCGCCTGGCGATAACGGGTCTTCGCGGTGCAGCGGAACGACAGGGCGGGGGGCTCACCGGCCACCCAGGTGGCATCGGTGGCGATCAGGCGGTTCGATTGAAGCCAACGGTTCTCGCCACCCTGCGCCACGACCAGCGTATTCGTGGCGACATCCTTGCCCACGACGTACCAGGGCTCATTGGGCGCATCCGCGCGTCCGCCGATGCCCAGGCCGTTGCGCTGGCCGAGGGTGTAGTACATCACTCCCTGGTGCTCGCCGATGACACGGCCTTCGGGATCGACCATCGGACCGGGCCTGGCCGGCAGGTACTGGGCGAGAAAGGCGCGGAAGTCGCGCTCGCCGATGAAGCAGATGCCGGTGGAGTCCTTCTTCGCATGCGTCGGCAGGGCGGCCTCGCGGGCCATCTCTCGTACCCGCGGCTTTTCGATCTCGCCCACCGGGAACAAGGTGGCGGCAAGCTGCTTCTGGCCGAGCGCGTGCAGGAAATAGCTCTGGTCCTTGGCGGCATCGACGGCCCGGAGAAGGCGATACCGGCCATCGCGGAAATCCACGCGCGCATAGTGGCCCGTCGCGATCTTTTCCGCGCCGAGGGCCTGCGCGTGCTCCAGGAAGGTCTTGAACTTGATCTCCCGGTTGCAGAGGACGTCCGGGTTGGGGGTACGTCCGGCGGCATATTCGGCCAGGAAATACTCGAACACGCCGTCCCAATACTCGCCCGCGAAGTTCCGCGCGTGGAATGGCATGCCGAGGCGGCCACAAACGGCGACGGCGTCCTTGCGGTCGTCGTCGGTGGTGCAGGGGCCGGAGCGGTCGTCTTCCTCCCAGTTCTGCATGAACATGCCCTCGACCTCGTGCCCCGCCTGCTGGAGCAGGAGGGCCGCGACCGAGGAGTCCACGCCGCCGGAGACGCCGAGGATCACCTTCATCCGGATACCTCCGGCAACAGGCTCGACACGGCATCCAGGGGCAGCCGGCGGCCGTCGAGCCACGCATCGATCGTCTGCAGGATCAACGGGGTACGCAGGCGCGCGCCCAGCGCCTCGATTTCGTCGCGACGCAGCCACAGCGCGCGCCGCACCCCCGTATCGAGCGGCCGGGCGGCATCGTGCGAGGTGACATGGCCGGCGAAGGCGAACCGCAGCACTTGCTCGCCGTGCTCGGGATTCACCCATTGCCAGGCACCGATGAAACTGTCGAGGGCTACGCCGTAGCCGGTTTCCTCGAGCGTCTCGCGCACGGCCGCCGCCTGCAGCGTCTCGCCTGGATCGAGATGGCCAGCGGGCTGGTTGTAGGCGAGTTCGCCGGCGACTTCCTCCTCGACGATGAGATATCGATCGCCGCGCGCGACCACGCAAGCCGCCGTTACCCGGGGGCACCACACGTTTTCGGCGGAAGAAGGCGTCTGCGGCATCGGCTTAATGAGATAGGTGGCTCTGGAAAAAGACATATTGTGCCATTACCTGTGGGAATCGACCCGGAAAGCGGGACGGAATCCGGTGTATAAACAATTCGCGTATCGAAGGCTCCGAACTGAATGTCCCACGAACACGAACACGACCAGGAAAGTGAGCGCGGGCATGGCCTCGCCATCGAGACCTCCCGCCCCGAAACCGCCAGGCCGCCGCTGTTCCAGGTCGTCCTGCTGAACGACGACTTCACGCCGATGGATTTCGTGATCGAGGTATTGCGCAGTTTCTTCGGCATGGACCAGGAGCGGGCGGTGCAGGTGATGCTTCATGTACATACGCGGGGGAAGGGTGTCTGCGGCGTGTTCACCCGCGAGGTGGCAGAAACGAAGGTGACCCAGGTCAACGAATACTCACGGTCTCATCAGCACCCGCTCTTGTGCACTATGGAAAAGATGTAGCCGATCCCCCATCTGGAGTTCATGCGGCATTGACAAGGGGCTGGTTCCCCGCCGCCCACAGCTATCGGAGACGGTCCGTATGTTCAGCAAGGATCTAGAAGTCACCATCGGGCACTGCTACAAGCAGGCCCGTGAGCAGCGCCACGAATTCATGACCGTGGAGCACCTGCTGCTCGCCCTGACGGAAAACACCTCCGCCCTGGCCGCCCTGCGCGCCTGTGGCGTCGATCTGCCGCGCCTGGCGGCGGATCTCCAGCGGATCATCGCCGAGACGGTACCGGTGCTTCCGGCCGGCGACGAGCGCGACACCCAGCCCACGCTGGGCTTCCAGCGCGTCCTCCAGCGCGCGGTCTACCACGTGCAGTCTTCCGGCCGTAAGGAAGTCACCGGCGCCAACGTGCTGGTGGCCATCTTTGGCGAGAAGGATTCCCATGCGGTGTATTTCCTGCACCAGCAGGAAATTACGCGCCTGGACGTGGTCAATTACATCTCGCACGGCATCGCCAAGATCGGCGACGAGTCGGCCGCCGCGGCCCCGAATGCCGAGCGTGACGGCGAGGAGGGCGGCGAAGGCAAGGGCAACCCGCTCAACGAATACGCCGCCAACCTGAACGAACTGGCCATCCAGGGCAAGATCGACCCCCTGATCGGTCGCCAGGACGAAGTCGAGCGCACCATCCAGGTGCTTTGCCGCCGCCGCAAGAACAATCCGCTCTACGTGGGCGACGCTGGCGTGGGCAAGACGGCCCTGGCCGAGGGCCTGGCCAAGCGCATCGTCGAGGGGCAGGTGCCGGAAGTGCTCGAAGACTGCACCATCTGGTCGTTGGACCTCGGTGCGCTGGTGGCCGGCACCAAGTACCGCGGCGACTTCGAAAAGCGCCTGAAGGCGGTCATCGCCCAGCTGAAGAAGCAGCCGAACGCCATCCTGTTCATCGACGAGATCCACACCATCATCGGTGCCGGTTCGGCGTCGGGTGGCACCATGGACGCCTCGAACCTGATCAAGCCCATGCTGGCGTCGGGTGAGTTGCGCTGCATCGGCTCCACCACGTTCCAGGAATTCCGTGGCGTGTTCGAGAAGGATCGCGCCCTGGCCCGCCGCTTCCAGAAGATCGACGTGGTCGAGCCGACCGTGGCCGATTCGATCGAGATCCTGCGCGGCCTGAAGAGCCGGTTCGAAGAGCACCACTCGGTGGAATACACCGGTGAGGCCCTGCGCGCGGCCGTGGACCTGTCGGTCAAGCACATCCCGGATCGCCTGCTGCCGGACAAGGCCATCGACGTGATCGACGAGGCCGGCGCCCGCCAGCGCCTGCTGCCGGAGGAAGAGCGTACCGGCAAGATCGACGTGCCCGAGATCGAGTACATCGTCGCCAAGATGGCGCGTATCCCGGCCAAGCAGGTCTCGGCGTCGGATCGCGACGTGCTGCGTAACCTCGAGCGCAACCTGAAAATGGTGGTCTTCGGCCAGGATGCGGCCATCGAGGCGCTGGCATCCTCGATCAAGATGGCGCGTTCGGGCCTGGGCGATCCGTCCAAGCCGATCGGCAGCTTCCTGCTCGCCGGTCCCACTGGCGTTGGCAAGACGGAAGTGACTCGTCAGCTCGCCATGCAGCTGGGTATCGAGATGGTTCGCTTCGACATGTCGGAATACATGGAAGCGCATTCGGTGTCGCGCCTGGTCGGTGCGCCTCCGGGCTACGTCGGTTTCGACCAGGGCGGTCTGCTCACCGAGCAGATCACCAAGCATCCGCATTGCGTGCTGCTGCTGGACGAGATCGAGAAGGCCCATCCGGACGTCTACAACATCCTGCTCCAGGTCATGGATCGCGGTGTGCTGACGGATACCAACGGCCGCGAGGCGAACTTCAAGAACGTGATCATCGTGATGACCACGAACGCGGGTGCTCAGCTGGCGTCGCGCCGTGGCATCGGCTTCGTGAAGCAGAACCACTCCCTGGACGCGATGGAGACGATCCGTCGCATGTTCACACCGGAGTTCCGCAACCGTCTGGACGCGGTCATCCAGTTCAACGCGCTGGACTTCGACCACATCCTTCGCGTGGTGGACAAGTTCCTGATCGAGCTGGAAACCCAGCTGTCGGAGAAGAAGGTGAGCGTGGACGTCGCACCGGAAGCCCGCCGCTGGTTGGCGGAGCACGGCTTCGACCCGCAGATGGGTGCACGCCCGATGGCCCGTGTGATCCAGGACAAGGTCAAGCGCGCGCTGGCGGACGAGCTGCTCTTCGGCAAGCTGGCCGAGGGCGGCAAGGTCACCCTTTCGGTCGAGGGCGACGAGCTGCACGTGGAGACGGAGTCGGCCGAGCCGGCGACGGTTCCCGCGTAAACAAAGGGCGGGGTCTTGCGACCCCGCATCAACAAAAAAGCCGCGGCCATGCCGCGGCTTTTTCATGTCCCGATGAGGCCGGCGCGTGGCGCCCTTACTTCATGCGGTACGTGATGCGTCCCTTGGTCAGGTCGTAGGGGGTCATTTCGACCTTCACCTTGTCGCCTGTGAGGATACGGATGTAATGCTTGCGCATGCGGCCGGAGATATGGGCGGTAATGACGTGCCCGTTCTCGAGCTGCACGCGGAACATGGTGTTGGGCAAGGTCTCCTGGACCGTACCTTCCATTTCGATGACGTCGTCTTTTGCCATGTGTTCCGGGTCGGCGTGAACGGCCGGAATGGCCGCATAAGTCCCTTAGTATGCCATAGCAGGCCGATCCAGGCCACCCGAAGCTGACCTGCCCGTCCGGGCCGGAGGGGAGGCGTGGGGGAATCCTCAGCCGAACTGCTCGTCCAGCTTCCTGCGAATTTCGTCCTCGATGGTGCCGCGCAGCGGCGAGAGCAGCATGCCGAGCTCGGCGGTGACGTGCACCTCGCTGGCCGTGACCGCGATCGCGCCCTTCACTCCCGAGCGGGCGAAGGTGAGGGTATCGCCCTGCCACGTGCCCTCGGTACCGAACTTCTCGCTCATGCGCGCGGCCACCTTGTCGACGACGGCGCGGGCTCCCTCGATGGTGGTCCCGTGGGGGCGGCGGATGTCGATCTTCGCCATCGTGGATGGTTCTCGCGCGTGAAAGCGGAGAGTTTAACAGGCGTTCCTACCTGAAGGCAGCGACGCCTTTGCGTTCAATCAGATACCGCACTCTGCTAAAGTCGCGTCGTCAACGTCCCGGTTCTTCCATGCGCATCGAATTCGTCAGCTCGGCTCGCGGTGATTTCCACTGGTCACGGCCCGTGCTGACCATCGGCCGTGCCGACGACAACGACCTCGTCGTGTCCGAAGCGCAGGTCGCCGCTCGCCACGTCACCCTGCATCGCGACCGTCGCGGCCTGGTGCTGGAAGTCGCCCCCGACACCGGACGCGTCTACGTCAATGCGCGCCCCGTGCGCGAGCGCGCCTTGCTGCGCCCGGGCGACAGCCTGTCGTTGGGCGACTGCCGCATGCTGATCCGCGACGACGCGGACCTGGAGGCGCGTGAGGTACGGGAACCCACCCAGTCGCGTTGCACCGTGGCGCTGCGGCCCGTGGCCGGGCCGCTGTCGGGCCGGGTGATACCCGTGGGCGATCGCCTCGAACTCGGCGCCAGCCATGGTGCGATGCCGCTTGAGTTGCCCGGCAACGACGCGGCCCTGCTGGTCCTCGCGTGGGAGGGTGGCGAGGTCATTCTGGATGCATCCCGCGTGCCTGCGCGGCATGCCGTGCGGGTGAATGGGGTGAAGGTGGTTCGCGCGTCGTTGCAGCCCGGCGACCAGCTCGGCGTCGCCTCGCACCGCTTCGTCCTCGACGGTCCCGGCTGGGCCGCGGAGCCGAAGGTGGTCATGCCGGAGCCGGAACCCGAACCGCTTCCTGAGGATGCCGCGGGCCCGCGTGGCGACGTATGGTGGCTGATCCTCACCGCCGCGGTGCTCGCGCTCGGCATCGCGCTGGTCTTGTTCGTCCAGTTCTGAGTGGCTCCGCGGACGGCATAATGGCCGTTCCCCCTGGCCGAGAGAATCACGTGAGCAGAGTCTGGAATTTCAGTGCGGGTCCCGCGGCGTTGCCTGAAGCGGTACTGCAACGCGCACAGGCGGAAATGCTCGACTGGAACGGATCGGGCGCCTCCGTCATGGAGTTGTCCCACCGCGGCAAGCGCTTCATGGAACTGGCCGCCGCCGCCGAGCACCGGCTGCGTGGACTGTTGTCCATACCCGCCGGATACAAGGTGCTGTTCCTGCAAGGCGGCGCCACCCAGCACTTCGCGCAGATCCCGATGAACCTCGCGTCCGAAGGTGGTAGCGCGGACTACATCGTGACCGGACACTGGAGCGAGAAAGCCGTGCGCGAGGCCTCGCCTTATATCGAGGCGCGCGTAGCCGGCAGTTCGGCATCGGTGAATTTCGTCGACGTGCCGCCGCGCGACACATGGACGTTGAACCCCGACGCGGCTTATGTGCATTACACGCCGAACGAAACCATCCAGGGTGTCGAGTTCCACGACATCCCGGACGTGGGCGAGGTGCCGCTGGTGGCCGACATGTCGTCGAACATCCTGTCCGGCCCGCTGGATGTGTCCCGCTTCGGCCTGATCTATGCCGGTGCGCAGAAAAACATCGGGCCGTCGGGCCTGGTGGTGATGATCGTGCGCGACGAGTTGCTGGCGCGTCAGGGCCGGCCGATGGCGAAGATCTTCCGCTACGCCGAACACGCCGCGAACGATTCCATGCTCAACACACCCAACACCTGGGGCTGGTACCTGGCCGGCCTCACCTTCGAATGGCTGGAGCAGCAGGGCGGCCTGGTGGCGATGGGCGAGCGGAATACGCGCAAGGCGAAGACCTTGTACGACGCCATCGACGGTTCGGGCGGGTTCTATCGCAGTCCCATCGCGGTGCGCGCCCGTTCGCGCATGAACGTGCCATTCACCTTGCACGACGCGTCGCTGGATGCCGCTTTCCTTGTGGAATCGGAAGCGGCAGGCCTGCTGGCGCTGAAAGGCCACAAGGCCGTGGGCGGCATGCGCGCGTCGTTGTACAACGCCGTGCCACAGGCGGCCGTGGACGCCCTCGTGCAATTCATGCGGGACTTTGCCACGCGGCACGGTTAAAGTCGGAGGTCGCCGCGCTGCAACATCGCATCGCGGCGATAACCGTTTCAATTGCAACCACTTAGCCGCCTGGACGTCCATGAGCAAGTCCCCCGCCGACAAGGCCGATAAACAAGCCACGCTGACCGAGGCGCGTACGCGTATCGACAGCATCGACCAGCAACTGCAGTCGCTCATCAGCGAGCGTGCCCGCTGGGCACAGCAGGTCGGCCGGGCCAAGGGCCCGTTGAAGGCGGCGGTGGAATATTACCGACCCGAACGAGAAGCCCAGGTACTTCGTGGCGTGATCGACCGTAACGACGGGCCGCTTCCGAACGCGGAGCTGGTGCGCCTGTTCCGCGAGATCATGTCGTCCTGCCTTTCGCAGCAGCAGCCGTTGAAGATCGGTTTCCTCGGTCCCGAGGGCACCTTCAGCGAGCAGGCGGTGCGCAAGCACTTCGGCCATGCCGCCTATGGCCTTCCGTTGGGAAGCATCGAGGAAGTGTTCCAGGAAGTGGCCGCCGGTAACGCGGATTTCGGCGTGGTACCCGTCGAGAACTCGGGGCAGGGCATGATCCAGATGACCCTGGACATGTTCCTGGTGTCCAAGGCCACGATCTGCGGTGAGGTGGAATTGCGTGTCCACCAGAACCTACTGTCGCTGTCGGGCGAGCTGAAAGATGTGAAGCGCGTCTATTCGCACCCGCAATCGTTGCAGCAGTGCCAGGGCTGGTTGCGCGTGAACCTGCCGCACGTCGAGCGCGTACCGGTGTCGAGCAACGCCGAAGCCGCGCGCACCGCGCGGTTGTCGCCGGAATCCGCCGCCATCGCCGGCGAAACGGCGGGCCGCGTCTATGGGCTGAAGACGGTCGCGGGGCCGATCGAGGATCGTTCGGACAACACCACGCGTTTCCTCGTCATCGGACGCTCGATCTTTCCGCCCTCGGGCAACGACCGCACGTCGCTGCTGGTATCGGTGCGCGACAAGCCCGGCGCGTTGTATGACGTGCTGAGCCCGCTCGCGCATCACGGCATCAGCATGAACCGGATCGAGTCCCGCCCGGCACATACGGGCAAGTGGCAGTACGCGTTCTTCATCGACGTGTCGGGCCATGTGGAAGACGCGGCCCTGCAGGCCGCGCTCGAAGAAATGAAACCTGCCGCCGCCGACGTGCGCGTTCTCGGCTCCTACCCTGTCGCCTTGCCATGACTTCACATTTCGATGCCGCCGCGCTCGCCAACCGGGCGACGTCGGCACTCCGTGCCTACGATCCCGGTCACGACCTTCCCGCGCTGCGCCTGCGTTTCGGTGCCGTGCTCTCCGAGCTTGGCTCCAACGAAAACCCGCTGGGGCCGAGCAAGCTCGCCATGCGTGCCGCCACGCGTGTGCTGGAGGACATCTGGCGCTATCCCGACCCGCTGGGCGCGTCACTGAAGCAGAAGCTCTCGTCCGAGCTGGGCGTTCCGGTCCAGGGCATCACCCTGGGCAACGGCTCGCACGAATTGCTGATGCTGATGGCGCAGTGCTTCGCCGATGCGGAACACCCGGTTGTGTATTCGCAGTACGGTTTCGCGGTATTTCCGATCGCGGCGGCGGCGGCCGGTGCGCCATCGATCACCGTATCGGCGCTGCCGGCGGACCATCCGCACGCGCCATACGGGCACGATCTCGACGCGATCGCGGCGGCGGTCACGCCCGAAACGCGCCTGGTCTACCTCGCCAATCCGAACAATCCCACGGGCACATGGTTCACGGATGCCGCGCTCGAGGCGTTCCTCGAAAAGATCCCGGCGCGGACGCTCGTGGTGGTCGACGAGGCGTACCACGAATACGTGGACGCCGAGGGCCTGAGCACCGCGCTGCACCTGTCCGGTCGTTTCCCGAACCTCGCCGTCACGCGCACCTTTTCCAAGGCCTATGCGCTTGCGGGCCTGCGTATCGGCTACATGCTGAGCCATCCCTCCGTGGCCGCGGTATGCGAGCGCTTGCGTGAGTCGTTCAACGTCAACGCCGTGGCCCTGGCCGCGGCGGAAGCTTCGCTCGGCGATCACGAACACCGCGCCCGCGTGCGCGATACGAACCGCCGCGACCGCGCATGGCTCGCCGACGAGCTGACGGCAAGGGGCCTGCGCGTGCTGCCGTCGCAGACCAACTTCCTGCTCGTGGACCTCGGTCGCGACGCGGCCACGTTCGAAGCGCACCTGTTCGAACGCGGGGTGATCGTACGGCCGATGGCGGGATACCGTTTGCCGCATACGTTGCGGATAAGCATCGGCAGCCGCGGCGAACTGGAACGCCTGCTGGAGAACCTGCCATGAGCCGCGTGGATTGGGTGAGCACGGCGGGTGGTCCGCTTCGCGGCGACATCGCCGTGCCGGGCGACAAGTCGGTGTCGCATCGCGCGCTCATGTTCGGCGCCATCGCCGAAGGTGTGTCGCACATCCGTGGCTTCCTCGAAGGCGAGGACACGCGCGCCACGGCCGCCATTCTCGGCAAGCTGGGCGTGCGCTTCGAGACACCCGCGTCGGGTGAGCGGATCGTCCATGGCGTGGGTCTGCATGGCTTGCGCGGCAGTCCTGACGCCTTGGACTGTGGCAATGCCGGTACCGGCATGCGCCTGCTTGCGGGCCTCTTGGCGGGCCAGGCTTTCGATTCCGTCCTGGTAGGCGACGAATCGCTGTCGCGCCGGCCGATGCGTCGTGTCACCGATCCACTGGAAGCGATGGGTGCGTCGATCGAAACGAACGATGGCAAGCCGCCGTTACGCATCCGTGGCGGGGCGGGGTTGAAGGGCATCTCTTATGAGCCGCCCGTGGCCAGTGCGCAGATCAAGTCCGCCTTGTTGCTGGCGGGCCTGTACGCCGACGGCTTCACCGAGGTCGTCGAGCCGCATCCGACGCGCGATTACACCGAGAGCATGCTCAAGGCCTTCGGCTGGCCGATCGAGTATTCGCCCGGCCGCGCGCGCCTGGAAGGTGGCCACACCCTGCGCGCCGTCGATGTGGACGTGCCGGCGGACTTCTCGTCCGCTGCGTTCTTCATCGTCGCCGCGTGCATCGTGCCGGGCTCCGAATTGCGCCTGAAGGCCGTCGGCCTCAATCCTCGCCGCACCGGATTGCTCGCCGCGCTGGAACTCATGGGCGCGGATATCCGCGTGGAAAACGAACGCAGCAGCGGCGGCGAGGACATCGGCGATCTGGTCGTCCGCCATGCGCCACTGCATGGCGTGGCGTTGCCGCTGGAGATCGTCCCCGACATGATCGACGAATTCCCGGCGCTTTTCGTGGCCGCGGCGGTGGCCGAGGGCATGACCACGATCCGCGGCGCGGCCGAACTGCGCGTGAAGGAATCGGACCGGATCGCCAGCATGGCCCACGGCCTGAAGGCTTGCGGTGTCCTCGTCGACGAACTCCCCGATGGCGCGATCATCCGAGGTGGCACGATCGGCGGTGGCAGCATCGACAGCCACGGCGACCACCGTATCGCGATGAGTTTCGCCATCGCGGGGTTGGTGGCCTCGGCACCGATCGCGATCGGCGATTGCGCCAACGTCGCGACCTCGTTCCCGGGATTCATGGAACTGGCCAACGGCGTGGGCTTCAGGCTGCGCCCCGCTGCCTGACGCGTTCCTCCGCTGGCGGGAAGGCGCTACGCTTCGCTTTCCTGTCAGCGGATATGGTCATGGCCGAGAAGATTCCCCCGTTCGTCGTCGTGGTGCCCGCGCGCTTCGGCTCCACCCGGCTGCCGGGCAAGCCGCTGCTCAAGATCTCGGGCGAGTCGATGATTCGTCGCGTGGCGGCGAGGGCGGGGCTGGCCGGGGCGGCACAAGTCGTGGTCGCCACCGATGACGAACGCGTCACCCGCGAACTCAGGGGCTGCGGCGACATCCTCGTCTGCATGACCCGCCCGGACCATGCCTCCGGCAGCGATCGCATCGCCGAGACCGCCGTTCATTTCGGCTGGCCGGACGACACCGTGGTGGTCAACCTGCAGGGCGACGAGCCGTTCGCCCCGGCCGCCGGTATCCGTGCCGTGGTGGCGACCCTGGCGGGCGACGATGCGCCGATGGCGACCCTGGCCACGCCGATCGAGCACGCCGATGAACTGTTCGACCCGAATATCGTCAAGGTCGTGCGCGGGGGGAACGGACGGGCGCTGTATTTCACCCGCGCCCCCGCCCCGTGGGCCAGGGATGCCTTCGCCGCGAACCGGAATGTCTTGCCGCCCAACGTGCCGTTCCTGCGGCACATCGGCATCTATGCCTACCGCGCGGGCTTCCTGCGCCGCCTCGCGGCGTTGCCGCGCACGCCCCTGGAGCAAGCGGAGTCGCTGGAGCAGTTGCGCGCCCTGGAGCACGGCTACGCCATTTCGGTCCGGCCGACGCCGGAACCTTTCCCACCGGGCATCGACACGGCGGAGGACCTGGTCCGGGCGGAACGATGGCTCGCCGCGCAGGGTCCGGAGTGACCGTAGGGGTTCCCCCACAGTTGCCATCGGGCAAGCCTGACGCGGGTTCCCGGGCTTCGCCGGGCGCGCCGGAGAGGGCGGCGACGTAACCTATCCCTGTCGCCACACTCACCCCCTGAAGGACAGGCGACGCTCCCACGGAAGGTCCTCGCCGGCATGGCCCATCTCCATGCCGGCGTTTTCGCGTCCGCCGCTCGCCAACGCGGTAAAATGGCGGGATGGAGCACACCGAGTCGCATCCGTTCGACGGCAAGGCCTTCGTCCGCCATCTCACCACCTCGCCAGGCGTCTACCGCTACTTCGACGCGGAGGACGAGCTGCTCTATGTCGGCAAGGCGGCCAATCTCAAGAAGCGTGTCGGCAATTACTTCCTGAAACCGCCGATGGATCCGCGCATCGCCTCGATGGTGTCGCAGATCGCCCGTGCCGAGGTCACCCTCACGCGCACCGCCGGCGAGGCGTTGTTGCTCGAGTCGCAGCTGATCAAGTCGCTCAAGCCGCGTTACAACATCGTGCTGCGCGACGACAAGAGCTACCCCTACATCTACCTGTCGGGCGGCGAGGACTACCCGCGCCTGGCCTTCCACCGTGGGGCCAAGACCGGCCCGGGGCGCTACTTCGGCCCCTATCCGAGCACCTTCGCCGTGCGTGAAAGCCTTGGCCTGATGCAGAAGCTATTCAAGGTGCGGCAATGCGAGGACAGTTATTTCAGGAATCGTTCGCGGCCCTGCCTGCAGCACCAGATCGGCCGCTGTAGCGCGCCCTGTGTGCGCCTGATCGAGGTCGAGGACTATAAGAACGATGTCCGTCACGCCGAGATGTTCCTCGAAGGCCGCAGTAGCGCGGTGATCGACGAACTCGCCGTCGCCATGGAACATGCCTCGAAGGCATTGAATTTCGAGCGCGCCGCCACCTTGCGTGACCAGGTCGCCGCCCTGCGCCGCCTGCAAGCCCAGCACTTCGTGCAGGGCGCGAGTGCGGACATGGACGTGATCGCCTGTTGCATGGAAGGAGGCATGGCCTGTGTGAGCGTGATGTTCTTCCGCAACGGCGTCAGCCTGGGTTCGCGCGATTTCTTCCCGCGACTGCCGACCGACGCCTCGATGTCCGACGTGCTTTCGCAGTTCATCGCCCAGTACTACCTGGAGCGTCAGGTTCCCCGTGAGCTGGTATTGAGCGATCCGGTGGAAGACGCGGACGTGCTGGCATCGGTGCTATCGGACCATGCGGGCCATACCGTCTCGCTCAAGCCAAGCGTCCGTGGCGAGCGCGCGCGTTTCCTCGAGATGGCCCAGCGCAACGCCAGCGCGGCCTTGACCTCGCGGCTCGCCAGTCGGCATACGTTGCTGGCCCGTTTCGACGACCTGCAGAAGGTGTTGGACCTCGACGCGACACCGCGTCGCATCGAGTGCTTCGACATCAGCCATACACGCGGCGAACTGACGGTCGCCTCATGCGTCGTCTTCGGCCCCGAGGGACCGGAGAAGTCGCACTACCGCCGGTTCAACATCGCCGGTATCACTCCCGGTGACGACTACGCCGCCATGCACCAGGCCCTGACCCGCCGGTTCAGGAAAGTGGTGGAGGGCGGGGTGAAGCCCGATATCCTCCTGATCGACGGTGGAACCGGGCAGGTGGCGCAGGCGGTGGACGTGCTTCGCGAGCTGGGCGTCGAAGGCATCCGCGTGGTCGGCGTCGCAAAGGGCCCGGGCCGGCGTGCCGGCGAGGAGACCCTGGTGCTGGCCGACAGCGGCAAGACCCTTCACCCCGGCACGTCCTCGCCCGCGCTGCACCTCGTGGCGGCGGTACGTGATGAAGCGCACCGTTTCGCGATCAGCGGGCACCGCCGCCGTCGCGAAGCCGCGCGCGAGCGGAGTACCCTCGAGGATGTGGCGGGTGTCGGCGCGCGCCGTCGCGCGGCGCTCCTGAAGGCCTTTGGAGGATTGGCGGGCGTGGAAGCCGCCGGCGTCGAGGAACTGATGAGCGTGAAGGGGATTGATCGCGGCCTCGCCGAACGCATCTATGCCATGCTGCATCCTTGATTGAACCAAGACGCGCCCACGCGGCACGCCTCCCGTACCGGCCGACCTATGCGAATCAACCTTCCGACCTGGCTGACCCTGTTCCGCGTGCTGCTGCTGCCGGTGATGGTCATCGTCTACTACCTGCCGTTCCGCGGCGCGAACCTCACCGCGGCCCTCGTCTTCGTCCTTGCCGCCTTCACCGACTGGCTCGACGGCTACCTGGCCCGGCGGCTCCAGCTCACGTCCGCCTTCGGCGCCTTTCTGGACCCGGTGGCGGACAAGCTGATGGTGGCGGTCACGCTGTTCCTGCTGGTGCAGTCCCATCCTGGTGGCTGGCAGGGCATCCTCATGGCGGTGACCGCCTCGGTCATCGTCGGCCGCGAGATCAGCGTCTCGGCCCTGCGCGAGTGGATGGCCCAGATCGGCGCCCGGTCCAAGGTGAAAGTGGCCTTCCTGGGCAAGCTGAAGACCGCCATGCAGATGGCAGCCCTGGTGGTGCTCCTGCTCCAGCACGACGCCGAGACCCTGCGCCTGTACCACATCGGCGAAGCCCTGCTGGTGGTCGCCGGCGTACTGACCATCTGGTCGGGCCTGGACTACCTGCGCGCCGCATGGCCCAGTTTGCGCGGGGATTCAGACGAGGTGAAAAAAAGTGAAAAAAATACGGTGCAAGGTGGTTGACACATTTCCCATCTGATCTAAAATAGCCGGACAACGACGCGGGAATAGCTCAGTTGGTAGAGCACGACCTTGCCAAGGTCGGGGTCGCGAGTTCGAGTCTCGTTTCCCGCTCCAAGTAATTCCACAAAACCTCGGACATCCGGGGTTTTGTTTTTTAAGCGCTACGCGGATACTCTTCGCGCTGCGCAAGCGATGGCCGGGTGGCAGAGTGGTCATGCAGCGGACTGCAAATCCGCGTACGCCGGTTCGATTCCGACCTCGGCCTCCATCGCATTCCAAGGCGCACCCGCTCACGCGGAGGCGCCTTTTTTCTTTCCGCCCGGATGGCGAAACCGGTAGACGCAAGGGACTTAAAATCCCTCATCCGAAAGGGTATGTGGGTTCGAGTCCCACTCCGGGCACCATTTCGCTTTCCCATCGTTTTGAATGTGGGTATGCCTCTCGTACACGAAGGCGAAGTTGCCGACGAGTCGTGTCGGGATATACCGCCTTCGACCGCGCGTATCGGCTTTGTTTTTGCAAAAGGTCGAATGCCAGCCAGGTCAATGGCCGGGACAGTCGGAAAGAGCGCCGGCCGGATGGCTGGTCGAAGAGGTGTCGCTCTGCGTATATCCTCGCTGGAATCAGAAAGATCAAATCTCAGAACGTGACCTGGCAGGGAAGCACCATGGACGATATGACTGAATTCCGCGTCACCTACGATGGCCCCGCCCTCGCGAACCATGAAATGGATCCGAGGGAGCTCGCGCCGGCACTGTTAGCGGTGGCAGAGCTGCTTGAATCGTCCGCCAAGGTGTTGTTCGGCGAAAACGTCAAACTCAAGATCAATGTGAAAGGCTCGTTCCAGACGGGCAGTTTCAATATCGACTTTGTCACCGGGTTGCAGTGGCTGAGGTCGATTCGCGACCTGTTTGCGGGTGAAAACGCTGCAGCGGTGGCGAATGGATTGGCCATTCTCACGCCTTTGGGCTTCTTTGGAGCAAAGGGCCTGGCACAACTCCTCGTGTGGCTCGATCGCAGGACGATTACGCGAGTTGAGGTTTTGTCCGAGGTCGACGGAATGCCGAGGCAGGCTCGAATCTACGTCGGAGAAGCGTTCTGCGAAGTAGAAAAGGAAGCGGTCGATTTGCTGCGGGACGTTGGCGTAAGGAAGGCATTCGATAAGGTTCTCGCGCCTCTTGATAGAGCCGGAGTGAACACGTTCGCTGTAGGCCAAGGTGTTGGTTTCAATCTCGTTGTGGAGAAGGATGAACGTGCGGCTTTCGACGCGCCTGACGTCGAGGAGGATTTGCTTATCGACGATACGCGACGCATGGTGTTCTCGATCATCTCCCTTGCGTTCAAGGAGGACAACAAATGGAGGTTGTCGGATGGCGCGGCAACGATCAGTGCAACCATCTCCGATCAGTCATTCCTTGACGATGTGAACAGAAGCGTGGAGACCTTCGCCAAGGGCGATGTGCTTGTGTGCACGGTGCGAGTCAAGCAGTGGCAGACGCAGCAGGGAGCCAGAACCGACTACGAGGTCGTCAAGGTGGAAGAGCACAGGCATGCAGCTCGTCAGATACGTATCGAAGGGTTGGATACATAACAACGAGTGGATCAGAGTATGAGCGATTTTGACTTGGTGGAGCCATTGATTGGCGAAACTTGGGTGGTGGACGGCAAGGTAACGGTATCGCCGCCTGCCGATTCGGACGCGCTGTACATCCGGCCGATACTGCACCGAAGGGGGGCGGTCCCATCAGGGTCAAAGGTGCTGCATTCGCTCGTGCTCGACAACAATGTGCTGACAGATATGGTTGAAGGTCGTCGTTCGGCCAATACCGATTACTTGGAGCATCTCCTGCGTACGAAACCGCTGGAATTGAACCCGGTGATGGCCATGCTCGAACAGCGGCAGAAATTCGGGGGTGCCAGCCAGGCGCTGCATGATTTTTCCGAACTATTAGGGAAACGTTTCGGCGCATGGGATGCAAAGAAAAATGCCAATACCTTCGATCAGTTGCTGGAGGATGGAAAACCTGAGTTCGCTCAAAACATCGACCTGCTGTCGGGTTATCTGCCAGCAATTCTGTATATCTACCATCAGGCTGGTAGTGCGGAGTCCAAACTGGAGTGGCTTAGTGGACTGATCCAGGCGGTGGACTTGCCATTTTTGCAGTTGCCTTATTATCTGGCAGCGTTGTTGTTCCTGGTGAAGGAACAACCTTCGTTATTCCGCAGCAAAGTGTTCAGCAAAGTGCAGAAAGATACCAAGTTGATGTCCAGTTTTGATGAGCAAAAGAAAGCGGTGCTCAATCTTGGACACGATGTCATGCTGCCGGCGGTGGCGCTTTTTCCCGCCGGTACCGAAGACACGATCGTGTTCCCCTACATCGCCACCCGTGATTACTTGTTGCAGGATTTCCTCGCAGAGATTCATTGCAGCCTTGTAACGGTGCTAAGGGATGGGCGGGCCAATGGTGCCTGGCAGCTGCATCCGACGGGTCGGATTCATGCACGGCTCGGACCAACGGTTACCCGTTGTCTGCCGCAGCGCACGAGCCCCGGATCTGAAGCGGAGCGATCCGTGCGTCGCGCAAACCTTCGTGCATTTTCAAACATCTATCTGGAGAAATGCGTGGCGTTGAAACAAGCCGGGCATGCTTGAACGCTTACGCAGATGGGGCGCCCTGGTATTCGTGGAATTCACGAAAAGACGCGTCGACCATAACGAGATGCTATCTATCCTCTATGCTCGTCCACGACGAGACACAGCCATGTCCTCATCTACGATCGAAACGGTTGGCAAACGGCCCACCTCGGAAGATCCCATTTCGACTCAATCCACCCCAGACGAACCAGACACAAAACCCAGAAGCCCGCGTGACTACGACAAGGACGTCGGCGACCGCATCGAAAAGAAACCAAGGAACCCGGAATCCCCCCAACAGACGCACGAAAACGAGGACCACGGCTGACAAGCCGCCGAACCTCCCTTCCTCGTTCGACCCAAGGCCGCGCAGCAATGCGCGGCCTTTTCCATGGATATCGACCTCTCATGCGGGCACCTGTGTAATGGTATGGCGAAGAATCCAGACATCCCAAGGAGCAATGCATGGTGAAGCCCGTGACCGCGCGCGGCCTCCACAACCTGGTGGTCCAGCAGCTGGGACGGCTTATCGTCAGTGGGGAGCTGGCGCCGGGGGAGGGGTTGCCACGGGAGGAGGTCCTGGCCGAGCGCTTGAACGTCAGCCGCACCGCGTTGCGCGAGGCGATGAAGGTACTCGTGGCCAAGGGCCTGATCGAATCGCGGCAGCGCACGGGCGCCCGGGTGCGGGAGGCCGTGCATTGGAACCAGCTCGATGCCGACGTGCTGGCCTGGCGTTGCGCCTCCATGCCCACCGAAAGCTTTGTCGAGAAGCTGGTGGAAATGCGCGAGTTGATCGAGCCAGGCGCCGCGGCCGCCGCGGCGAGGCGGCGCACCGATGCGCAGTTGGCCACCCTCAAGGCGGCCTATGACGCGATGGCCGCCTCCGAGGATCTCGACGCCTGGGCCCAGGCCGACCTCGCGTTCCATGAAACCTTGCTGCGCGCGACCAACAACGAACTGATGGTCTCTCTGTTTTCGGTCATCGAAACCGCCCTGGGCACCTTCTTCCTTCTTTCAGCGCGCAACGCCGCGAACTTTAAGGCCGCCTTGCCGCACCACGAGAAAGTCTACGAAGCGGTGCGTCGCCGCCAGCCTGAAGTGGCGCGCCAGGCGATGCTCCGGATGGTCAGTGAGTCGCGCAGCAATATCCGGGGCAAAGGCCGCAGGAAGGCTTGACGCGACCGACCCAGGATCACGGAAATGTGAAGCGGTTGGCACTCGTGCCGCTGCATCCTCCGCTCTCCTGTTGAGCGGAGAGGGCACGGAAACGGCGTAGCCAGGCCGTTTACCTGCCGTATCCGCTCATGCTGCGCCGCAGCTTGCGGTCATATAATCATAAAATACTACAATTGACCCACGGACGTTCCGCCTGCCGGGTGCAGGTCATGAGCGTCCCATCGGGGTGCGGGTCGTTACGCATCAGCGGGGAAGAGTCGGGATCACCGAAGTCCATCGATGCACGGGTGCAAGTCCGCTTGCCCTCGAAGGCAGCGTGCGGCCTTCGTGAGCCATCCATCATGAGAGGGGAGTAGGAATGCAGCGGAAGTTACTCGCGCTGTCGGTGCGCAACGCATTGGCTGGCATGCTCGGCATCTGTTCCATCGGCGGGTCCATCGCACACGCACAGGATGCACCGTCCTCCACCCCGGGCCAGACGCCCATCGCGGTCGCCCAGGCACAGGACGGCAAGGGGCAGAAGGATGGCAAGGCGGTCACGGAACTCAATGGCGTCGCTGTTACGGGCCAGTTGCAATCGCTGTTCCTCTCGCAGTCGACCAAGCGCGATGCGGTCAATACCGTGGATTCGGTGTCGGCCGAAGAAGCGGGCAAGTTCCCCGACCAGAACGTGGCCGACGCGCTACAGCGCGTGCCCGGCGTGTCGGTGAACCGCAGTGGCGGTGAATCGAACCAGATTACCGTGCGCGGCTTCGGCCCCAACTTCGTCAACGTTCTGCTCAATGGCCGCACGATGGCGACGGCCGCGACCGATCGCGCGTTCGACTTCGATGTATTGCCATCCGAAGTGATCCAGCAGGCGGTCGTGCAGAAAACCAGCACCCCGGACCTGGAGGAAGGCGGCATCGGCGGTACGGTCAATGTGATCACCGCGCGGCCATTCGACTTCAACGGCTTCCATGCGGCGGGAAGCGCCGCGGGGGTCAACGACAGCATCGATGGCGGCTTTGCGAGCAAGACCACGCCGAAGGTTTCGGGACTCATCGGCAACACCAACAAAGACCATACCTTCGGTTGGCTGGCTTCGGTGGTCTACTACAAGCGCGACCACGTCGAGCAGTCGATCGATACCCTGGGCTGGCTGACCAACCAGAACTTCTCGCGGATCAATCCCGCTTACACCAGCGTCGCCTTGCCGCAGACGCTGCAAGGGCAGGTGATCAACGAGACGCGGACACGCAAATCCTTCAATGGCGCGATCGACTGGGCACCGGTCGAAGGCGTCACCGTGAAGCTGGACGGGCTTTTCTCCGAATACAAGATCGATTCGAAGTACAACGCGTTCGGCGCCTTCACCAACACGGGCATCATCCAGTCGATCACGCCGGGGGCCAATGGAACGGCCCAGCAATTCGTGCTCGACCAGTCCGGCGGCATGTCCAACGACTATGCGATGCAGTCCAATCCGCGCGATGCATTCAACGAACAGGTCGGCGGCCACATCAACTGGCAGATCGATCCGTCGCTGCAGTTGGATTGGGACAGCGCGGTGTCGCGGGCCTGGAACAAGGAGTCGCAGAATGGCTATTTCGTCGTGCTGGGAACGCGCAACATCGGCGTGAACCCGGTCTGGACGAATAACGGTGACGATCACCTGCCGACGTATACGGGGCTGTTGCCGACCACGGATACCTCCACGCTTCACGCCCACGTGACCAACCAGGGCACGCAGAGCCCGAATGTCAGCGACAAGATTTTCGAGAACCAGCTTCACCTTGGAAAGAGCTTCCTCGACGGTACGCTCTCGCGCCTGGATTTCGGCTTGTCCAATTCCAACCGCACCAAGACCGAAGTCACCTACAACACTCCCAACAGCTTCGGTTGCGCCGAGTACTGCGGCTACGTCGCCACGGTGCCTGCCGATGCCGTCGGTGCCCACGTCTACCATGCGGGCAACCTGGTCGGTGGCGCCGCTCCCGGGTTCCCGAGGGATTGGGTCGTCTACGACGTCAACAAACTGTTCGCGTACCTGGCCACCCCGGCCGCGTATAACCAGCTGCCCAACGCCGACGCGTTCAAGGCACAGCTCGACGCGAACGGCGGCGGCTTCACGGCGCACCCCGATCCGAACACCTACAGCATGATCAAGGAGCGGATCAGTTCGGCCTATGGCATGGCGACGCTGGAAGGCGATGGCGACATGCCGTGGACCCTGAACGCCGGTATCCGCTACACCAAGACCAACACGACCTCCTATGCGTACTCGGTACCCATCGTAGGGATCGCCGTGAACCCGAACGACCCGACGAATGCGATCCCGACGTACGGTGCCCTGAGCCCGATTTCGCAGAATGGCAAGTACCACGAGTGGTTGCCATCGGCGAACTTCAAGCTCAACCTGCGCGACGACCTCGTGTTCCGTGCCGCCGCGTACAAGACCTTGACCCGCCCCGACCTGAGCAACCTCGCGGCGTCCGTGTCGTATAACTTCCGTCCGCAGGACCAGACCATCACTCGTGGCAATGCCGCGCTGAAGCCTTACATCTCGAAGAACTACGATGCGGGCGTGGAGTGGTATTTCAACGAAACCAGTTACGCCGCGATGAACCTTTTCTACAAGAAGGTCAGCAATTTCAGCACGCTTATCACGACCAACACGACGCTGCTGGGCTTTCCCTTCCAGTTGACCGAGCCGGTGAACCTCAACACCGCGACGATCAAGGGCGCCGAGCTCACCTTCAACTACCAGTTCACGAAGCTGCCCGCACCGTTCGATGGCCTGGGTGTGGCGACCAACTACACCTACGTGACCAGCGACGCCTCGATCAGCGCGGACAAGATTGCCAACGCCGGCAAGTTCGCCGTTCCCGGCATCGGCAACTCGTCGAACGTGAGCCTTTATTACCAGAAGGGTCCGGTCGAGTTCCGCGCGGCGTATAACTGGCGCGCGAAGTACCTCGCCTCGATCGCCGGCAACCAGAGCCAGCCGACCTCGGTGAAGGCATACGGGCAGGTGGACCTGAGCGCCAGCTACAAACTCAACGAGCACGTGTCGCTCTTCATGGACGCCACGAATCTCAACAACGAGAAGATCTACCAGTACCAGGTCTTCGACGATCGCCAGAGCTACGCCGAGGCCAATGGCCGCACGTTCTTCCTCGGTGTGCGTGCCTCGCTCTGACATGTTGCAGCTATGCAACGACCGGTTGAGCGTTTGCCTGCTACCGGCCGCAGGTGGCGCCATCGCCCGCTTCGATTGGCTCGGGCAAGACCGGGAGTTGCCGTTGATGCGGCCTTGCGAGGGGTCGCCGGATGTGTCGCCCGGCCGTTACGAGCCGAATCGCCTCGCCTGTTACCCCCTCCTGCCGTGGAGCAATCGCATTGCCCACGGCGGTTTTTTTCATGAAGGACGGCGGGTCGCGTTGACGCTCAACCGCGAGGACGATCCTTATCCGATCCACGGAAGCGGTTGGCAAAGAGCGTGGTCGGTCGCGAGACATGAGGCCGACAGCGCCATGCTGACGCTTGACGAGGTCTCTGCCGATGCGTACGCCTATCGAGCGGACCTTGAGTACCGGCTTCAGGAAGACACGTTGAGGGTGGGCCTGCGGGTCACCAACACGGGAAGCTTCGCGCTACCGTTCGGCCTCGGACTGCATCCGTTCTTTCCCCTGCACGGCGGCGTCCGGTTGCGCGCGGCCGCCAGTTCGGCCTGGCTTAACGACGGGCGCGATCCGTTGCCGATCCGGCGTGGGCCGGTACCGCCCGAGTGGGATTTTTCGTCGGATCGCGAGCTGCCGGCGGGTGGACTGAACCATGCTTTCGTGGGATGGCCGGGTCGAGCCACCATCGAGTGGCCGGCGCTTGCGTTGCGCCTGCATGTCGAGGCGGAAGTCGATGGCTATGTTCTGTATGTCCCGGCAGGCGAAGACTTCTTTTGCCTGGAACCCGTGGATCATCCGATCAATGCCGTGCACCTGCCAGGCGGCCCCGTCGCCAACGGCATGACCGACCTGGCACCGGGTGAAACCCTTGAACGTGCCTTCGCCTTTCGTGCGGAGGCTTCGGATAGTCGAAAGGAAGGGAGATCGCACCGTTGAAGTTACGAGCCCGCACGATCCGCCTCGCCATGTTGCTCGCGGCAAGCCTGCTCGCCGCTCCGGTCGGCGTCACCGCCAAGGGGTCGCCGGAACGCATGGCATCGCCACGCTACGATGCCGCGCACCGCGTCTTCAGGCTGGACGCCGGTGGCGTCACCTATGCGATGGGCGTGAACGCCGATGGCATGTTGCAGACGATCTATTGGGGCGCACGGCTGCCCGCGGACGATCCGCTCGGACCCGCCGTCCCGGCGCCTGAACGCTCGTCGTTCGACCCTGCCGGTGCGCTCACGCCGCAGGAATACGCCGGTTGGGGTGGTGCGATGACGGCCACCCCCGCGCTCAAGATCCGTCTCGACGACGGCAACCGTGACGTGGTGCTTCGCTACGACAGCCATCGCGTCGATGGCGACCATCTGGCCATCCTGCTGCGTGACGCACAGGCGGGCGTGGCGGTGACCCTCGATTACACCGCCGACGCCGCGACCGGCATCGTCGGCCGCTCGGCTCACATTGAGAATACGGGAAAGCAGGCGCTCACGATCGATGCCGCCGCGTCGGCCACGTGGAACCTGCCCCGCGCGGGTGACTATTCGTTGCGCTATCTCACCGGCACATGGGCGGGGGAATGGCACCTGCAGACACGGTCCGTCACGCCAGGTGCCACCGTCCTCGAGAGCCGCCGCGGCAGTACGGGCGACGAGAACAATCCCTGGTTCGCGATCGGCCGCGGCAGCGAATGGAACGAGGAACACGGCGACGTGTGGTTCGGTGCGCTCGCCTGGAGCGGCTCATGGAGCATCCGTGTCGACGAGGACATCCTCGGCCAGGTCCGTGTCGTCGGTGGCTACAACCCGTTCGACTTCGCCTATCGGCTGAAGCCGGGCGAGGCGCTGGATACGCCGGTCTTCTATGCGGGTTACACCGGCGACGGCATCGGCGAAGCGTCGCGGCTCCTGCACCGGTTCGAGCGCGATCGCATCTTGCCTGGCGGTGCCCACGCGGCGTTGCGCCCGGTACTGTACAACTCCTGGGAGGCCACCGAATTCAAGGTGGACGAGCCGGGGCAAGAGCGCCTCGCCGAGAAGGCCGCCGCGCTGGGCGTGGAACGTTTCGTCGTGGATGACGGTTGGTTCGGGGCGCGCGACAACGACCACGCCGGCCTCGGCGATTGGGTGGTCAATCGCCGCAAGTTTCCCCATGGCCTGAAGCCGTTGATCGACAAGGTGCATGGGCTCGGCATGAGCTTTGGCCTGTGGGTCGAGCCGGAGATGGTCAACCGCGACAGCGACCTCTACCGCGCGCATCCCGATTGGGTACTCAACTTCCCGGGCCGCGAGCGAAGCGAAGGGCGCCATCAACTCGTACTCAATCTCGCCCGCGACGATGTGAAAGCGCACCTTCTGGAGGTGCTCGATCGCCTGCTCAGCGAGAACGATATCCAGTTCCTGAAATGGGATTACAACCGCAACTGGTCCGAGCCCGGCTGGCCGCAGATGTCGCCCGACGAACAGCAGAAGGTCTATGTGGCCTATGTCCGCAACCTTTACGACATCCTGCGCCAGCTGCGCGCACGCCATCCGAAAGTCGAGATCGAATCGTGTTCCGGAGGTGGCGCGCGAGTGGACCTGGGCATCATGGCGCTGACGGATGAAGTGTGGCCTTCGGACAACACCGATCCCTCCGATCGCCTGTCCATCCAGGATGGCTTCACTTACGCCTATGCACCCGCGACCATGATGGCGTGGGTCACGGGTTCGCCGAACTGGGTGAACAATCGCGTCAGCTCGCTCGACTTCCGTTTCCTGTCGTCGATGCAAGGCGGGCTCGGCATCGGTGCGAACCTGCTGGACTGGACGCCCGCGGAAGAGGCGACGGCCAGGAACTATGTCGCCGAGTACAAGAAGATCCGCGCCACGGTGCAACGGGGTTCGCTATACCGCCTGTTGTCGCCACGGGAACGCGCGCCGTGGTCGGCCACGGAGTCGGTGGCCTGTCTCTTATACACAT
>NZ_JBPGXU010000007.1:0-86464 GCF_056755675.1 Luteibacter sp. KNZ12-1A
CGATAGGCTTCCCGGCAAGGCCTATCGCGGCCGAGGCCGCTTCCCACCAGGACCCTGCTTCCCACCAAGGCCGCTTCCCGGGCCGCTTCCATCTTGAGGTTTTGCCCCGTTTCAGACCGCTCCACTCCGTTGGTCACGCTTCCGCCGCGGCCCCCTACTCTGAGTTCAGCCTGACCGGTCGGCCCGCCATGCGTTGAGCCGCCACGCACCGTTCGTTAAGCTCCCCGGGTTACCTCACTGATACCACTCGGGGGCCAGCCGGTCCGGGGATTGTTTTGAGCGCTGCCACCACGACCGAACGAAGCCACCCGATCCTTGCCGCGCTGATCCTCGCGATCCTCGTGGCGGCCCTGAATTTCGGGCTGTGGCTCGTCGCCAACCTGCCCAACGGTCCCAGTGACTGGCATGGTCCCATTCCCGGCTTCGCGTTCACCGCGTACCAGCGTTACCAGAACCCGATCAAGGGCGATGTCTCCACGGATCCGGAAATCGATGCGGACCTGCGCCTGATCAAGCGCTACTCGCCACGCATCCGTACCTACTCGATGCTGGAAAACCCCCAGGTCATACGGCTGGCGGACAAGGAAGGCCTCGACGTGATGGCCGGCGCGCTGATCGATGCCCGCCTCGAGAACAACGAGCGCGAGATCGAAGCCCTGATCGCGCAGGCCCACCGCTTTCCGAAGACCGTGAGCCGGGTGATCGTCGGCAACGAGGTGCTCTTCCGCGGCGACCTCAAGCCCGAGCAGGTCATGTCCTACCTCGACCGCGTGCGCGCCGCGGTGCGCCAGCCGGTCTCCGTGGCCGAGCCATTCCACATCTGGCTGCAGAACCCGGAGCTGGTCGACCACGTCGACTTCATCACCGTCCACCTGTTCCCCTATTGGAACGGTATCGAGGCACGCGCCGGCGTCACCGACTCCATTGAAAGCTACAAAGCCCTGCGCGCGCAGTTCCCGGGCAAGCACATCGTCATCGGCGAGATCGGCTGGCCTTCCAACGGCGATCGCTACAAGTACGCGTACCCGAGCGTCTCCAACGAGGCGATCTTCCTGCGTACCTTCTTCAACGCCGCGAAAGCCGACGGCATCGACGACTATTACGTTCTCGAGGCCATCGACCAGCCCTGGAAGGAAAACCTCGGCGAAGGGCGCACCGGCGCGTACTGGGGCATGTTCAACGCCGACCGCCAGCTGAAGTTCCCCTTCACCGGTCCCGTCACCGAGGACGTGGGCTGGCCGTGGAAGGCGCTGGCCGCATCCGTCCTGGCCTTCTTCCCGATGCTCTGGTTCGGCATCCGCTTCAACCGCTTCAAGCTGATGGGCCGCCTCTTCTTCATGGCGCTGATCCAGCTCGCCTGCGGCCTGATCGTCTGGTCGGCCACCCTGCCCTTCAATTTCTACCTCAGCCCGTTCGACTGGGCGATGCTGATCCTGCTGTTCCCCGCGCAGATCGCGATCCTGGGCATCCTGCTGATCAACGGCTTCGAGTTCACCGAAGTGCTGTGGCGGCGCAGCTGGGTACGTCACGCCGGCATGCTGCCGCACGACCCGGTGGAGAAGCAGCCGTTCGTCTCCATCCACCTGGCCTGCCACAACGAGCCGCCGGAGATGGTCCAGATCACGCTCGATTCGCTGGCCGCGCTGAACTACGAGAACTTCGAAGTCCTCGTCCTCGACAACAACACCAAGGACCCTGCCGTGTGGCAGCCGGTCGAGGAATACTGCAAGAAGCTGGGGCCCAGGTTCCGCTTCTTCCACCTGGAGCCGTGGCCGGGCTACAAGGCGGGCGCGCTGAACTTCGGCCTCACCGCCACGGACGAGCGCGCCGAAGTGGTGGCCGTGATCGACGCCGACTACGTCGTGCGCGAGGACTGGCTGGCCTCCCTCACCGGCTACTTCCACGATTCGAAGGTGGCCGTGGTGCAGTGCCCGCAGGCGCACCGCGACTTCGAGAAGAATCGTTTCCGCCGGATGACGGCCTGGGAATACGACGGCTTCTTCCGCATCGGCATGCACCATCGCAACGAGCGCAACGCGATCATCCAGCATGGCACCATGACGATGGTCCGCCGCTCCGCGCTGGAAGGCACCGGTGGATGGTCCGAGTGGACCATCTGCGAGGACGCCGAGCTCGGCCTGCGCTTGATGCATGCGGGCTACGAACTGGTCTACGTCGACGAACTGATGGGCAAGGGCCTCACGCCGGCCGACTTCAAGGCATACAAGAGCCAGCGCTATCGCTGGGCCTTCGGCGCCATGCAGATCCTCAAGGGCCGCTGGAGCTGGATGACCCGGAAGGGCCCGCTCTCGGCCGGTCAGCGCTTCCATTTCCTCACCGGCTGGTTCAGCTGGTTCGCCGATGCCCTGCACTTCGTCTTCACGATGATGGGCCTGCTCTGGACCGCGGGCATGATCTACGCGCCCGAATACTTCAACCTGCCGATGCAGCTGTTCCTGATCCCCGTGATCGGCTTCTTCTTCGCCAAGGCCATCTTCGGCATCGTGCTCTATCGCGCGCGCGTGCCATGCGGCTGGTACGACACCTTGATGGCCTCGGTCGCCAGCATGGGCCTGTCGCATGCCATCGCCCGCGGCATCCTGCACGGCCTCACGCGCGAAAAGACGGCCTTCGTCGTCACCGCGAAGAGCCGCCGCATGGGCGGCAGCAGCTTCGCGGCCTTCGCACCGGTACGCGAGGAAGGCCTCATGGCCATCGCCCTGCTCCTGGCGGTGATCGGCATGGGCTTGCACTACGGCACCAGCTACGTCGAGAGCGTCCTGTGGATGTTCATCCTCGGCGCACAGTCGATCCCTTATGTATCGGCGCTGGTGGGTGCCTGGATCGCGCATCGCGCGGGCGATGAAGCGGGTTAAGCCGGGCAGCCGTTCACGTTTGCATATCGACGTTGCATGTCTCGCGAGGTAAGTTACGCCAAGACCTGACGTCAGGGGGTGCTGGATGCATCTCCGCTAGCGGCCGTGTCACACGGCCTTGGATCACGACCGGACGGGACGCTCATGCGCCTTACCAGACGCCATGGACTGCTGCTTCTGCCGTGGTTCCTCATGCCCTCGATCGCCCATGCCGGGATCGTGCTCAACGTCGACGGAGTCGACGAGAACCTCAGGAACGCCGTCGTCGCCGGTGTCGAACTGAGCCAGTACGCCAAGCGCGACGTCACCGCGGCGCAGGTGCGCCGGCTTTACGAAAAAGCACCTGACGAAGTCCAGGCGGCCCTGCGGCCCTATGGCTACTACGAGGCCACGGCCACCGGCGACCTGAAGCAGGTCGGCAACGACTGGCAGGTGACCTTGCACGTGGTGACCGGCACGCCGGTGCAGGTGACCGCGGTAAACGTCGAGGTCGATCAGGACGCGGCGAAGATACCGGCCATCCGCCGCGCCGTGCGCGGGGTGGAAAACCTCAAGGACAAGCCGCTCAACGACGGTACCTATGACGGTGCGCGCGATGCGGTCAGTGGCGCGCTCACCGCCACCGGCTTCCTCGACGCACGCCTCGTCACCCGCAAGGTGGAAGTGAACCGCGCCGAACATTCGGCCGTGGTGAACCTCAAGTGGGACGCGGGCCGGCGTTATCGCTACGGCCACATCGTGTTCAAGAACTCGCAGTTCCGCGACGGCTTCCTCGACCGTTACGTGCCCTTCAAGAGCGGCGACTACTTCTCGCAGAACCAGCTGCTCGAACTGCAGCAAGCGCTGAACGGCGCCGACTACTTCGCCGTGGTCAACGTCATACCCGATACCGACAACGCGAAGGACGGCACGATCGACATCGCGGTGGAACTGGCGCCGGCCAAGCGGACGATCTACACCGGAGGCCCCTTCTTCGGTACCGACACGGGCGCGGGCCTGCGCGGCGGCATCGAGAAGCGTTGGATCAACGATCGCGGACACAAGTGGAAGAACGAGCTGGTGCTCGCGCAACGCCTGAAGACCCTTTCCACGCTGTACCAGATCCCGATGCCCGGCCCCAACCAGCGCAGCTTCAACTTCGGCGCCAACTTCCGCGATGCCGACACCGTCACCTCGCAGTCGCGCACGCTGCAACTGGTCGCGAACGAAACCCGCCTGTGGCATGGCTGGCAGCGCACGATCGGCATCAACGCATTGTCGGGCACGTTCACCGTCGGCAAGCGCGGTGGTGAAGGCGACAACGCCGAGGGGCTCGAACGCGGCCGCAGTACCCTGCTGTATCCCGAGATCACGCTCAGCCGGAAGAAGGGCGACAACCCCACCTTTGTCCGCAGCGGCTGGTCCCTCACGCTCACCGCGCGCAGCACCGCGGGGCCGCTCCTGTCGGATGCCAGCTTCTCGCAGGTGATCGGCGACGTGAAATGGATCCAGACGTTCTGGGGCCGCAACCGCCTGATCCTGCGCGGCAGCGCCGGCAAGCTGTGGACGAGCAACTTCAGCGACCTGCCCCCGCAGCTGCGTTTCTTCGCCGGTGGCGACCGCTCCGTGCGCGGCTACGACTACCAGAGCATCGGCCCGCGCAACGCCTACGACCGCGTGATCGGTGGCGAGGGCCTGCTGGTCGGCAGCACCGAGGTCGAGCATTACTTCACGCGCAACTGGGGCATGGCCGCCTTCGTCGACGCGGGCAACGCGTTCACGGGAACCGATTACAGCCCGCGCGTCGGCGCAGGCCTCGGCGTACGCTGGTTGTCACCCGTCGGGATGATCCGCGCCGATATCGCCGTCCCCGTCGGCGACAAGAACGAACACGGCATTCACCTGCATGTCGTCATCGGGCCCGACCTGTGAGGAGCACCGGCATGAAATGGTTGATCCGCATCGGTGCCGCGCTGGGTGTCCTGCTCGTGGCCACCATGCTCGGCGTGTGGTGGCTGGTCGGCAGCGCATCCGGCCTTCGTTTCGCCCTCGCCCGAGCCCAGGCATTCACCGATAACGCACTCACGGTGGAGAAGGCCGAAGGCCGGCTCGCCGGTCCGCTGGATATCTCCGGCCTTCGCTATCGCGATGGCAAGGGCATGGACGTTCGCGTCGCCACGGCACATCTGGATTTTTCCATCGGCGCCTTGCTGCGCAAGCGTGCCCATGTCCACGAGTTGCGCGCCGATGGCATCGATGTCGCGCTCGGTCCCGCGGAACCGGAACCGGATACGCCGCCGGAGCCGTTCTCCCTGAAACCACCACTGGACATCGTGCTGGACAAGGTGACGGTCGGCCATGTGCGTGTCACGCAGGAAGGCAAGCCCCTGTTCGAGTCCAATTCGCTCGATCTCGCCGGCTCGTGGACCGCCAGCGGCATCGCGCTGAAGTCCCTCGCCTTGCGCGCGCCCGATGGCCAGGCCGACCTGGGTGGCACGCTCGCCGTCGGCGATGGCTACAAAGGCGATGGAACGGCCTCCTTCGCATGGAAGGTCGGCGACGTGGACTATGCGGGAGGGATCGAGGCGCATAGCGATGGCGCAAAAGCCCACGCGATCGTGAAACTGCGGCTGCCTTTCGTGGCCCAGGTCGATGCCGACCTGGTGCAAGGCGGCGATTACGCCTGGACGGCGAAGATCGACGCGCCACGCTTCGATCCCAAGCCACTGCTCGGCGATGACAGCCTGGCATCGCTCGGCCTGGCGCTGCAAGGAACGGGCGATCGATACAGTGCCCGGCTTGTGGGCGACGTCGACCTCGGCGATTACCGGGTGCGACTTGCGCCGGTCAAGGCGGCGTTCGACCACGAGTACACGCGCCTGACACTCGACGAACTGACGATCGCATCGCCCCAGGTCAAGGGATCGCTCACCGCGAGGGGGACGGTCGAGCTCGCCGCGCAACCGCTGTCGGCGGACCTAGCCCTCGATTGGAAGGACGTGCTCGTCCCCGCCACCGTCGCCGGCCAGGACCTCGCCAGCACCGGCCGGCTCACCTTCAAGGGCAGCGCCGAGTCTTATCGCGCGGAAGGCGATGTCGACATCGGGCCACCCGCCCATATCGGCAAGTTCACCCTCGATGTCGACGGCACGCCGGATCGGGTGACCCTCCACGCCGTGCAGCTGAAACAGCGTACCGGCAGCCTCGTCGCGAGTGGCGCGCTCACGCTGCGCCCGGCGCTGGCGTGGAAGCTCGACATCAAGGGCGATCGCTTCGATCCGGGCCAGGTCCTCGCCGAGTGGCCGGGCGCCCTGGATCTCGATCTCTCGACCGAGGGGCGACTGGAGCACGACAAGCCGCTGGGCTCGCTCGAACTGCGCAAGCTCGACGGCACGCTCCGGAAGCGTCCACTGCGTGGCGGCGGCAAGCTGACGCTGAAGCCCGGCGACGTGATCAACGGCAACCTCGATCTCGCATCCGGCGGCAGCACCATCCGCCTGGACGCCAAGGGCGACACCGCCAACGACGCCACGTTGAAGCTCGCCATCGCCTCGCTAGGCGACTGGTTGCCCGACGCGGGTGGCAGGGTCACCGGCGACGTCTCGGCCAAGGGCAACCTGCCGAAGCTGGCGGTGAAGGCGAAGCTGCGCGGCAGCACCATCGTCTACGCCGACCAGAAGGTCGAGGCGATTTCCGTCGACGCGGATATCCCGGATATCAGCACGCCGGGCGGCAAGCTCGACATCGTCGGCACGGGCCTGGTCAGCGGAGGGCTGGTCTTCAGCCGCGTCGATGTCGCCGCCCAGGGGAGCCAGGAACGCCACCAGCTCAGCGTCGACGCGAAGGGCCGGCCGCTCGCCGCCAACCTGCTGCTCACCGGATCGCTCAAGAACGGCGCCTGGAACGGCACGCTGTCCACGTTGAACATCAACTACCAGGGGTTGCCGCCCTGGCACCTGCAAAACCCCAGCGCGATGGCCTGGAGGGACGGCGCGGCGAGCATGAGCGACCTCTGCCTCACCGCCGGCGATCCCCTCCTCTGCGTCGCCGCCAGGCAGGACAAGGCCGGCAACCTCGATGCGAGTTATCGCCTGCGCCGCGTACCCCTCGCGTTGTTGATGACGGCGGCCGAGGCCTCGGACAGCCCCATGCGGGCCGAGGGCATCATCGAAGGCGACGGCAACATCCGGCGCACGGCGGCCGGAGCGTTGTCGGGACAGGCGAATGTCACGTCCGGGCACGGCTCGGTGGCCTATGTCGACCGAAACGACCGTCCGCTGCTCGTCTACGACAACCTTTCCGCCAATGCCCAGCTCGCGCCCGACAACCAGCGCGTGACCTTGCGTGCCTCGTTGAACGGCGGTGGATCGCTCGACGGCAACGTATCGCTCAGCGGGGCACAGCAGGCGCTCGGCGGTTCCGTCGCCTTGCACCTGAAGGATCTCTCCGTCATCGAGCTGTTCACCGCCGAACTCGCCGAGGTGAAAGGCGCGCTGGACGCCAACTTCAACCTCGGCGGCACCGTGGCGGCGCCCGCGATCACCGGCCAGGCCATCGTCGGCGGTTTCGCCGCGGAAGTGCCCAGTGCGGGGCTCAAGCTCAAGGACGGCCGGATCGGCATCGACACCACCGATGCGAAGAACTACCTCGTCAACGGCACGATCCGTTCCGGCGACGGCACCTTGTCGATCAAGGGCAACGCGGCCCTCGGCACCGGTGCGCAGATGCGCCTGGGCATCGAGGGGTCGAAGTTCACGGCCGTGGACATTCCCGCCGCGAAGGCCGTCATCTCGCCCGACCTGACCGTCGTGCAGGATGCCAAGGGCATGAATGTCAGCGGCAAGCTCAACGTCGACATGGCGGACGTCGATGTCGAGCGCCTGCCCGGCGCCGGCGCGACCAAGGCCTCGCCCGACGTCGTCGTGATCGACGACAAGCAACGCGAGGCCGCGGAGGAATCCGCGCCGATCACCGCCGATATCCGCGTCGACCTCGGCAACAAGGTGCACCTCGTCGGCTTTGGCATCGACGGCCGTATCACCGGTCAACTCGATGTTCGCGAACGCCCCGGCCGCGCCACGACAGGCCAGGGCCAGATCGGCGTGGACGGCACCTACAAGGCCTACGGGCAGGACCTGCGTATCGAACAGGGCCAGCTGCTGTTCGCCAGCACGCCGATCGACAATCCCGGACTCAACATCCGCGCCGCGCGCACGTTGAATCCCAACGCCACCATCGACGACGGCCAGAAAGTAGGCCTCTATGTTTCCGGTACGGCGCGTCGCCCCATCCTCACCGTCTTCTCGAATCCGGTGATGGAACAGTCCGACGCCCTCTCCTATCTCGTCACCGGCAAACCGCTGTCACAGGTGAAGGGCGGCGAAGGCAACATGGTGGGCGCCGCGGCCCAGGCGCTCGGCTCCGCGGCGGGTGACCTGTTGGCGAAGAGCGTGGGCTCGAAGATCGGTATCGACGATATCGGCGTCAGCAACAACGACGCGCTTGGTGGCACCTCCGCCTTCACCGTCGGCAAGTACCTGTCGCCGCGCCTGTACCTGAGTTACGGCGTCGGACTGTTCGATCCCGGCCAGGTCATCACGCTGCGCTATCTGTTCAGCCGCAAGTGGAATTTCGAGGCGCAGAACGCCACGGATTTCAGCCGGGCGAGCTTCAATTACCGGTTGGAGCGGTAGTGCCGCTACGACCCCATTCTCTACCGGATGACCGACTTCATGGCATGACTGGAATCATGTCGTGAAGTCATCGGCAGTCAACGCGCCGAATGAAGGCGATGCAGGAGCTCCGCTTCGGTAAGCGAAATACCACAGGTCTCCGCGATGTCCTTGGCGGATGCCCCTTGGCGGGCGAGTCGCTGCGCCAGCGCAAGCGCGCGATCCGTGTTGCCGCCCGGCTCGTTCGGCATCGTCACCGTCGGGCCGCGGCGAACCTGGTCCTCGATGTCGCCCAGCCGGTTTTCGAGGCGGCGGAGCATGCTGGCGAGCGCTTCACTGGGGATGGCCGGCTCGGACGATGCTGCCGGTGAGGGCTGCGTTGCCTCTGCGATGGAAGCGGTGGCCTGCTGATTCGGCGCCTTCGGTGCCGCGCCGAAACGGCGAAACAGGAACAGCAGGCCAGCCAGGTTGAGGATGGCCAAGGCGATCAGCACGTATCCGATGGCGGCGTTCATGCGGGAAGGACTCCGTGGATTCGCGCTACACGGTAGCGGCGATGGATGGTCGCGGCAAGCGTGCCCGCTGGCGCGGGATCGCCGCTGAAGCGGCTCCCACATGTCTTCGGTTTCCGCCGGCTGCCCGTCCGACGTCAGGAGTTCAGGCGCGGCAGAGCTTCTGTACGTCGACCAGGGCGATGAATCCGTCCTCGCGGGTGATCACGCCGCTGACGGGATCGTCGCGGCGCTCGGCACGGCCCGGTGGCGGGGGAGCGATCTCGTCGGGATTGAAGGTGAGCATGTCGCCGATGACGTCGATGCGCATGCCGACCACCGTGCCGCCGTCGTCGAAGACGATGACACGCTGCGCGTCTTCCTCGTCGGCGCCGGCGACGCCATCGAGGCCGAAGCGGCGGCGGCCATCCAGTACGGGAACGATCTGCCCGCGCAGGTTGACGATTCCCAGGACATCGTCCGGAGCACCGGGCACCGGCGTGATGTCGCCGGGGCGGATCACTTCGCGCACGCTGGTGAGCGATAGCGCATAGCGCTGGCCCTTCAATGAAAAGCCGAGCCAGGCGCCTCGCCCGTCGCGGGGGGTATCGGTCATGTGCCCAGTTCCTTTTCCAGCCATTCGATCAGTGCCGTGGTGCCTATCACGCCACATTTGGGTTCGAGCGACATGCCTGCCAGCCACGGACGTGTCGCGGCACCCGTGCGCCATTGGATCGCATCCGCGTGAAGCTCGACCGGCTCCTCGTCGACCACGCAAGCGAGTGCCCAGGTACGGTCACGCAGGATGACCAGGGTGGTCGCCGCCGCACCGGCCATGTCGGGCGAGAGGATCGCGGCAAGATCGGCCACGCGTGCCTCGCCGCTAGGGTGGCGCCAGCGGCCAAGGCAGATGGGGTTGCTCGTGGTATGCGGCGAGGTAAGCGGCGGCATCGGCAGCAAATGGGTGACATCGACCATGGGCACGGCCAACCTCACGCCGGCGGCCAGGCACAGCAGGTAGCGAAGATCGCCCGCGCGCGCGGCCTCGGGAACGGGCATGGCGCGCCAGGGTTCGAAAGACATGACCTGGATCGCGCCCGCCGGTGCCACCGCGCTGGCGGGCGCCGGTGTCAGCAACTCCGCCAGGTAGTCGGCGACGATCTGCTCCGCTTCATGTATGGCGCGCATCATGCGGCGGCTCCCGTCATCGACGACACCGGCAGCGCCAGCAACTCGTCGAGCAACCGGCGGTAGGCCAGTCCGCCACGCCGCGCCGCCGGCCACGACGCCAGGGGGACGCCGGCGGCACTGGCTTCACGAATCTGCGTGTCGGTCGGAATCACGGCCTCGCTCACTGCATCGCCGTACAGCTCGCGCAGCTGTGCAAGGCAGGCCCGCGAGGCATGCGTGCGTGCATCGTAGAGCGTCGGCACGATCGTGCGCGGCATGGGCTTCCCACGCGAGCGCTCGATCATCGACAGGCTGCGCAGCATGCGCTCCAGGCCGGCGAGTGCCAGCGCCTCGGTCTGCGTCGGCACGAGCAGCCGGTCGCTGGCCGCCAACGCGTTGACCATCAGCACGCCGAGCGTCGGCGGGCAATCGAGCAGCACGTGGTCGAAATCCGGGGCGAGTTCGGCCAGCGCGTGGGTGAGGACAAGACCCATGCCGGGACGCGTGCCGATCTGCCGGTCGAGGGTGATCATCGCGGCCGACGCGGGCAACACGCTGAGGCGATCCCATGGTGTCGCGTGCACCAGCGTGCGTACGGGGAGGGGGTTGCCACCGACGCCGAAGAGGTCGTACACACTGCCATGTGCCGCGCCCTCGACACCGATGTATCCCGACAGCGATGCATGCGGGTCCATGTCGACCAGCAGCGTACGCCTGCCGGATTCCGCCATCAGGCTGCCCAGCGCGACGGTGGTGGTCGTCTTGCCCACGCCGCCTTTCTGGTTGGATATGGCCCAGACCCGCATCATCGGGCTTCCACGGCGGAGAGATCGACACGGTCGGCGTCGCTGTAGAAGCGCGCCGGCGCGGCCTTGTCGCTCATGACCACGATCAGTACGCGGCGATTGCGATTGCGCCCCTCGTCCGTCGCGTTGTCGGCCGTGGGCCGGAATTCGCCCCAGCCGATGATGCCGACACGATGCGGGTCGACGCCGGTCGTGGTGAGCAGGCGTGCCACGGTGGCCGCGCGGGCGGCCGACAACTCCCAGTTGGAGGGAAACGTCGCCGTCGCGATCGGGGTGTTGTCCGTATAGCCTTCCACGCGCATGGCGTTCGGAAAGGGCGAAAGGATGCCTGCGAGCTTGCGCAGCACATCCTCCGCGGGCGCCTGCAACTTCGCCACGCCGACGGGGAACAGGATGTCCGTGCGCACTTCGATCTCGAGCCAGTCCGGGGTCTTGCGCACGCTGACCATGTTCTTGTCGATCAGCGGTTTCATCGCACGCTGCACTTCATCGGCGATCTGGCTGAGGCTTGCGGCCTCGGTCTTGCCGATGGCCGTGTTGGCCGCCGTGGCCGTGTTGATGCTCGCCGCTTCCTGGCGATCCGGCGCCGCGCCCTCGTGGCCGGGAAGTGGCAGGTTGCGCGGCGGGATGGGTACCTCGATCTTGGCGATCGGCGCCGCCGTGGGCGCGCGCGACTGGTTCGGCAACGGCACCTGGGCGGCTGGCGTGGCTTCGCGAATCGGTTCGATGACCTTGCCGGTACCGTTGAACGCCTCGTTGATCGACTGCGCCATCACTCGGAACTTGGTCTCGTTCACAGCGGAAACGGCGTACATCACCACGAACAGCGCGAGCAGCAAGGTGATCAGGTCGCCGTAGGGTATCGCCCAGCGTTCGTGATTGATGTGTTCTTCGTGATGCCGCCGCTTCACGAGAGGAACCCCTGCAGCTTGCTCTCGATGTGCCGGGGGTTGTCGCCCTGGGCGATCGAGACGAGGCCTTCCACCAGGATCTCGCGCATCTGCGAACGGCGGCGGGCCAGGCCCTTCAGACGCGACGCCATCGGCAACGCCAGCAGGTTGGCCAGGCCGATGCCGTAGATCGTCGCGACGAAGGCCGCGGCGATGCCATGGCCCAGCTTGCTCGGCTCGGCGAGGTTCTGCATCACGGACATCAGGCCCATCACCGCGCCGATGATGCCCATGGTCGGCGAATACGCGCCGGCGTTCTCGAATACCTTGGCGGCCTCGATGTCGGTGTGCTCGCGCGCGAGCACTTCCACTTCGAGCACCGAACGCATCGCGTCCGGCTCGGTGCCGTCCACCAACAGCTGCAGCCCCTTGCGGATGAAGGGGTCGGACTCGCGTTCGATCGCGGGTTCCAGGCCGAGCAGGCCGGTGCGGCGGGAGATTTCACTCCAGCCGACGATGCGGCTGACGAGGTTTTCCGATTCGATGTCCGGTGGACGGTAGACCCAGGGCAACATGCTCAAGGCGCGCTTCAGCACGGCGCCGGGCGTCTGCACCAGCAGGGCGGCGAACGTGCCGAGGAAGACGATGACGAACGCGGCCGGGTTCCACAGGGCATCGAGGCTAGAACCCTTCAGGATGGTACCCACGATGATGACCACGAAGGCCAGGATCGTTCCGACGACGCTCACGATATCCATGTCAGACCGCCATCCTCAGTGTAGGCAACACCTGCCCGTTGTCGTCGGCAAGGCCGGCGAGGTCGAGCACGAGCGAGATCCGCCCGTCGCCGGTGATCGTCGCGCCGGCCACGCCCGGGACATCCTTCAGGAAAGGCCCGAGCGGCTTGGCCATGACGTCTTCACGGCCCAGCACTTCGTCGACGAGGCAACCGAGCGTCTGGTGGCCGATTTGCACCACGACCACGTGGCCGCCCTTCCCCGCCGAACCGGCCCAGCGGCCGAGATCGACCAGCGGCAGCGCGCGCTGGCGATGCGCCGCGACGATGCGGCCGTCGAGCTCCTGGACCTGGCCGGGAACGAGTTCGAATACCTCGGCCACGTTGGATAGCGGCAGTGACAGCGGCCGATTACCCACGCGCACCATCAACACGCGCAGGATGGCCAGCGTCAATGGCACCGACAGGCGCACGGTGCTGCCATGGCCCACGCGTGAATCGATCGACAGCGTGCCACCGAGTTCGACGATCTTGGTCTTGACCACGTCCATGCCGACGCCGCGGCCGGAAATATCCGAGACCTGGCTGGCGGTGGAGAAACCCGGGCGGAACACGATCTCGTAGCACTCGCGCTCGTCGAGGCGCGCGGCCTGGTCCTCGTCCATCAGGCCTTTCTCCACCGCCTTGCGGCGCAGGACCTCAGGGTCCATGCCCTTGCCGTCGTCGGTGACGGTGATGACGATGCGGTCGCCGTACTGGCCGGCCGCGAGGCGCACGGTGCCCGCGCGGGACTTGCCTTCGCCGACGCGGACATCGGGCATCTCGATGCCATGGTCCACGGCGTTGCGCAGCAGGTGCACCAACGGATCGGCAAGCGCCTCCACCACCGTGCGGTCGATATCGGTTTCCTCGCCCTCGGTGACCAGTTCGATTTCCTTGCCGAGTTGCCGGGCGAGGTCGCGGACGATACGCGGAAAACGCGAGAACAACTTGCCTACCGGCTGCATGCGCATGCGCAGCACGGCGTTCTGCAGTTCTTCCGCCACACGCTCGAGTTCGCCGATGGCACGTTCCATCGGGTCGTTCGTGCCACGCGGGGCGAGGCTGGTGAGGCGATTGCGCACGAGTACCAGCTCACCCGCGGCATCGACCAGGCCATCGAGGCGATGGGTATCGACGCGGACCGTGGTGTCGGCGGTAGAGGCGCCGCGTTTCTCGGCAGCCGCCGGGGCCGGCTTCGCCGCGACCTGCGCCGCGGGTGCTGCCGGGACAGGCTTGGACGAGGCGGCGGGCGGCGCGACCAATGCGGAGGACGTCGAGCCCGCCATGGCGGGGCTACCCGCGGCGCCCGGGGCCGCCGTGCCATGGAGGCTGTCGAGCAAGGCTTCGAATTCGTCGTCGCTGATCGCGTTTCCATCGGCGGGCGAAGCGACTGCCTGGGCCACGACCGGTGCAGGACCCGCGACGGCAGGCGCGGCCACGTCGGAAACGGGTGGAGTGTCGGCCGTCGCGTCGGCACCGGGGGCACCCGTGCCATAGAGCGAATCGAGCAGGGCCTCGAACTCGTCGTCGGATATCGTGCCCGACGGCACGGAAGCGGGCTCGCGGTCGCTGCGCGCGGCGTCGAGCATCGCTTCGAATTCGTCTTCGATCGGGTCGTACGGCCGCGCCTGCGCGGGAGCGGCGGCTGGCGCGCTGGCGGGCGTGGCCAGGGCCATCGGCGGCGCGGAGGCCGCGCGGCCCGGAATCAGCAGGCGGTCGAGCAGCGAACGGGGCGCCGCCTCGATCGGCAAGCCGCCGTCGGCGGCGCGCATCATGTCGTTGAGGAGATCCAGCGACTCCAGCAACGCGTCCATGAAGCCGGCGTTGAGCACGATCGAGCCGTTGCGGGCCTCGTTGAGGAGATCCTCGCCCCGGTGGCAGAGCTCGACCATCGGATTGAGGCCGAGGAAGCCCGCACCGCCCTTCACGGTGTGGAACGCGCGGAAGACCGCGTTCAACAGTTCCATGTCGTTCGGCGACGCCTCGAGATCCACGAGCTGTTCGCCCAGGCTCTCAAGCAACTCCCGCGCCTCGATCAGGAAGACGTTGAGCAGCTCGTTGTCCAGCTCCACGCTCATACGGCGCTCAGAACCCGAACTCGCTGAGGAGGCGATCCACTTCGTCCTGGCTGACCTTGTCGGCGGCCGGCGCGGCACCGCCCGCCAGCGAACCGGTCAGTCGAACCAGTTCCACCAGGGAGGATTCGACCTTGGCCATGAAAGCCTCGACCTGGGCCACGCGCTGGCCGGAGAGATCCTGCCAGGACTGTGCCTCCACCATCTCGCCGAAGCCGATGTCGCAGCTCTGCGCGAAATCGCCCACGCGCACGGCCAGCGCGGTGGCGTGGGTGGCGAAGGCCGGGTCGGCGTGGTCGAGCACCAGCACCTCGTCCGCCTGGCGCGCGAGGGCCTGTGCCTGTGGGCGCAGCTTCTCGCTGAAATCGAGCGTGCGGTGCGCGGCCTGCGAACTCATCTCGAGCACGTCGCGCAGGTGCTTGCGCGCATCGCTCATGTTGCCTGGCACGCCGTCGTGCGAAATATCGGCGGCGAGGCGGCGGGCGGACTCGTGCAGGTCGCGCGCGAGATGGCCGAGCGCCATGAACAGGTGTTGCTCACGGGTACGCAGCAGCTGGTCGAGCGCCTGCTCGAAGGAGACGCTGTCGTCGGCGTCGAGCAGTGCACGCAGTTCGGGAGCCACATCGTGGCCGCTGGAAAGCATGGTGTTCATCGTCATTCCTTAGCCCGCGGCCGCGGCGAGTCGTTCGAAGATCTTGTCGAGTTTTTCCTTCAGCGTGACCGCCGTGAATGGCTTGACGACATAGCCGTTCACGCCGCTCTGCGCCGCCGCGATGATCTGGTCACGGTTGTTCTCCGCCGTGACCATCAGTACAGGCATGGCCTTCAGCGCCGCGTCGGCACGGATCGCCCGGAGCAGGTCGATGCCGGTCATGTTCGGCATGTTCCAGTCCGTCACGACGAGGTCGAACGGCTGCGCGCGCAAGAGCGCGAGCGCCGCGTTGCCGTCCTCGGCCTCCTGGATGAGGGTGTTGGTGAATCCCAACTCCACCAGGAGGTTCCTCACGATGCGTCGCATGGTGGAGAAATCGTCCACCACGAGGATCTTCATGTTCTTGTCCAAAACTCGTCTCCGCCTTGCTACCGCGCGTTCGTCAATGCTTGTCTTTCCAACCCGACATGCGTGCGCGGAGTCGAATGAGGGCCTGGCCATGGATCTGGCACACCCGCGATTCGCTCACCCCCAGCACCGCACCGATTTCCTTCAGGTTGAGCTCTTCATCGTAGTACAGCGACATGACCAGCTTCTCGCGCTCCGGCAGCCCGTCGATGGACTGCGCCAGCGCGTCACGCAGGCCTTGCTGCTCGAACAATCCATCCGGGCCCGCGGCATCCGGGTCGACCACGTCGATCGCGGCGCCTTCGTCGCCTTCCGGCGCCGTGAGGCTCAGCAACCGCGCGCTCGCCGCGTCGGCCAGGATCTGGTTGTACTCCATGGCGTCGATGCCCAGCCGCTTCATCACTTCCGCGTCTTCGGCGTCGCCACCCGTCTCGTTCTCGATCTGCCTCGTCACCTCCGCGACCTCGCGCAACTTCCGGTGGACGGAGCGCGGGGTCCAGTCCGTCTTGCGCAGTTCGTCCAGCATGGCGCCACGTATGCGGATGCCCGCATAGGTTTCGAAGCTGGCCGCGCGAGTCGGCGAATAATTCCTTGCCGCCTCGAGCAGTCCGATCATCCCGGCCTGCATGAGGTCGTTCGCATCCACGCTTGGCGGCAGCCGGCCCATCAGGTGATAGGCGATCCGGCGCACCAGCGGCGCGTGGTTCTTGACTAGTTGATCCGCCGGGATACGCGTGATCTCGAGATATTCGGTCGCGACGCTCACAGTGGCAGCCCTCCCCCCAGATGGGACCGTTCGGCGAAAAAGCCGATGCGGCCCTGTGCCCGGGGTTCGGGTTCACCCCATGTATCGACCGACCTGGCCAGATTCTTGAATCCGACCGCCGATCGGCTGCTCGGCCAGGCGTCGACCACCGCCGACTGGCGGCGGATGGCCTGGCGCAGGTACTCGTCGTGCGGAACCATGCCCATGAAATCCAGGGACACGTCGAGGAAGCGGTTTGTCACCCGGGACAGCTTCTCGAACAGCTGGCGGCCTTCCTGGGCGTGCCGGACCATGTTGGCGACGATGCGGAAACGATTCACGTCGAACTCGCGGCTCATGACCTTGATCAGCGCATAGGCGTCGGTCAGGGAGGCGGGCTCGTCGCAGACCACGACCACCACCTCGTCCGAGGCGGCGGCGAACATCGACACGCTGTCGGAAATCCCGGCGGCGGTGTCGACGATCAGGTATTCCGGTGGCAGCGGATATTCGTCGAAGGCGCGGATCACGGCCGCGTGCTCGATGTTCGGCAGCTGCGCCATCCGGCGCGTGCCGGACGTGGCGGGAATGACCTTCAGGCCGTGGGCGGCCTGGAGGATCAGGTCCTCGATGCCGCACTCGCCCTCCAGCATGTGGCCGAGGTGACGGGTGGGCTGGAGGCCGAGAAGGACGTCGATGTTCGCCATGGCGAGATCGGCGTCGAGGAGGACGACGTCACGGCCGCCCATCGCGAGCGCCATGCCGAGATTGACCGCCACCGTGGTCTTGCCCACGCCACCCTTCCCGCCTGCGACGGCGATGCTTCGGGTGGGACGGCGGTCGGCCAGCCAGTGGAGTCCGGCGGCCTGGGTGGAATCGACGTGTGTGCTCATGAAGGAAGTCACTGCCGTAAGTGTTTGCGGTTGCCGGGAAAAGGGTGGGCGCGGTCAGGCCAGGGCCGGCGCGGCGATGCCGAAGCGCTCGGCGAGCAGGGCGTCGTCCGGTTCGTCGTTACGCTGCTTGAGCAACTGGGCCGCGAGGCAGACCAGCTTGCGCGCATCGGCCGAGGCGATGTCCTCGGGCACGCGCTGCCCATCCGTGGTGTAGTCCAGCGGCATCCGGTGGCGGATGAGGGCCGAGAGCGCGCCGCCGATCAGCGGTGCCTCGTCGAGCTTGGTGAGGATCGCGCTCTGCGGCGCCAGCGGCGCGTAGGCGCGGATCGCGCTGTCGATGGCCTGGGCCTGCGCATTGGCGGCGAGCACCAGGCACACGCGCACGTCCGACGTGGCGCGCAGTGTCTCGAACTGCTGCTGCAGCTTCGGGTCGTTGCCGGCGAGGCCGGCCGTGTCGACCAGCACGGTGTGCTTGCCGCGCAACTGGAGCAGCACGTTGCGCAGGCTGGTCGCGTCGTGTGCGTTGAACACGCGCACGCCGAGCAGGCGGCCGTAATGTTCCAGCTGCGCGCCGGCACCGATGCGGTACTGGTCGGCGCTGATCAAGGCGACGTTCGATGCCCCATGGCGCAGCACGGCGCGGGCGGCGAGCTTGGCGATGGTGGTGGTCTTGCCCACGCCCGTGGTGCCGACCAGGGCGGTGGTGCCGCCGCCGACCGTGTCGAAATTCCGTCCGCTGGTGCGGATGTTGCGCGAGAGCATGCCCAGCGGCAGGTAGCGCGCCTGCTCGGCGTTCATGTCGGCGGGCAATTCCGCGCACAGCGCGCGTGCCACGTCGCCGTCGATGCCCAGGCGGGTCATCTCGCGCAGCATGCGGGCACGCAGCGGCTGCTCGCGGTCCATCTGGTTCCATGCAAGGGTCGAGAGCTGCACTTCGAGCATCTCGCGCAGGTTGTTGATCTCGGCGCGCACGCCATTCACGGCGGCATCGTTGGCCGGCGTCGCGGTGGCGGCGCGGACCACGTCGGCGACGCTGGCGGCGAGCGCGGCGCTCGACTGGCGCTGCGGCGCGTTCGTGGCCGGCGGCATGCCCGATTTCGTCGCGCGCTCCACCGCGGCGGCGGTGGCGGCGCGGGCCTGGTCGATGCGGGCGGCGCGCTCGGCTTCATCGCGCGTGGCGCGGATCGGCGCTTCCTCGCGGGCCGGGGCGTCGAAACCGAAACCGGCCTCGCGCACCAGCGCTTCGTCGTAATCGAGCGCGGCGATGATCTCGATACCGTCGTCCAGCCGGCGCGTGGACAGGATCACGGCGTCCGGACCCTGTTCGTCGCGAACCTGGCGCATGGCCTGGCGCATATCGGGAGCAACGAATCGTTTGATTTTCATGCGTTCGATCCTGTCTTCGTTCGTTCGGCCCACGCGGCGATGCACCGCGCGGTGTCTCGTTCCTATCGCCCGAGGGCCGTCACCAGCTTGACGCGTCGGTTGTCCGGAACCTCGTTGTACGCAAGTACATGCAGGTTTTGGGCCACATGCCGGGTGAAGCGCGAAAGCCACGGACGAAGTGCCGGCGACACCAGCAGCACGGCCGGCTCACCCGCCGCTTCCTGGCGGCGCGCCGCATCGGCGACGCTCTGCTGGAGACGATCCGCGAGACCCGGCTCGACCGCCGCGCCGGCGGGACCGACGCCTTGCAGGGACTGCAGCAGGATCTGTTCGAGCTCCGGCGCCAAAGTAATGACAGGCACTTCCGTACCCAGGCCGGCGATCTCCTGCACGATCTGGCGACCGAGGGTGACGCGTACCGCGGCGGCGAGGACGCCGGGGTCCTGGCTCTGGCCCGCATGCTCCGCCAGCGATTCGACGATGCCCCGGAAGTTGCGGATGGGCACGCGCTCGGCGAGCAGGTTCTGCAGGACCTTGACCACGACACCCAGGGACAGGCGCTTGGGCACCAGGTCTTCGACGAGCTTGGGTGTCTGCTGGGCGAGACGATCGAGCAACTGCTGCACGTCCTGGTGGCCGATGAGCTCGTGGGCGTGGTTCTGCAGGATGTGCGAAAGATGGGTGGCGATCACGGTGGCCGGATCGACCACGGTGTAGCCCAGGGTCTGCGCGTGCTCGCGCATGCCCGGCTCGATCCACACGGCATCCAGGCCAAAGGCGGGATCGCGCGTGGCGATGCCGTTGATCGTGCCGTGCACGCGGCCCGGATCGATCGCCAGCATGCGCTCGGTGTGGATCTCCGCCTCGCCCATCGGCACGCCCATCAGGGAAATGCGATAGCCATGCGGGGCCAGGTCCAGGTTGTCGCGGATATGTACCGAGGGAACCAGGAAACCGAGTTCCTGCGACAGCTTGCGGCGCACGGACTTGATCCGCGCCATCAGTTCGCCGCCCTGGGCCTTGTCCACGAGCGGGATGAGCCTGTAGCCGACCTCGAGGCCGATCGTGTCCACCTGGGCCACGTCTTCCCACGAAAGCTCAAGGCGTTCCGCCGGCGGCGCCGAGTCCAGCGCGAGTTCGGTGCCGGGCGCCCCCGTGCCGGCCGCGGCGGCGGTGCGCTCCTGCTTGGCCTGGCTCAACTTCCACGCGGCGAAGCCCGCGAGCGCCGCCAGGATGAGGAACGGGATGTTCGGCATGCCCGGGATCAGGCCCATCGTGCCCAGCACGGCCGCCGCGACGCCGAGCGCCTTCGGCTGGCCGAACAGCTGCCCCATCACGTGCTTGCCCATTTCCTGGGACTTCGACACGCGCGTGACGATCACCGCGGTGGCGATCGAGAGCATCAGTCCCGGCACCTGGGCGACCAGGCCATCGCCGATGGTCAGCAGCGTATAGGTGCGTGCGGCTTCGGCGGCGGAAAGGCCATGCTGCAACATGCCGATGAAGAAGCCGCCGATGATGTTGATCGCGAGGATCAGCATGCCGGCGGTAGCGTCGCCACGGACGAATTTCGAGGCACCGTCCATCGAACCGTAGAAGTCCGCTTCCTCGCGCACTTCCTGGCGCCGCTCGCGGGCCTGCTCCTGCGTCAACAGGCCGGCGTTGAGGTCGGCATCGATCGCCATCTGCTTGCCGGGCATGGCATCGAGGGTGAAACGGGCGGTCACCTCGGACACGCGCGTCGCACCCTTGGTCACCACCACGAAGTTGATGATGGTGAGGATGGCGAACACAACGAAGCCGACCGCGAAGTTGCCCCCGATGACGAACTCGCCAAAGGCCTCGATCACCTTGCCGGCGGCGCCCGGCCCGTTGTGCCCATGCAGCAGCACCACGCGCGTGGACGCGATGTTCAGGGCCAGGCGGAGCAAGGTGGCGAACAGCACCACGGTGGGAAACGACGCCAGTTCCAGCGGGCGCATGACGTACATCGTGGCCAGCAGGATCACCAGCGACAACGCGATGTTGAAGGTGAACAGCAGGTCCAGCATGAACGGCGGCAAGGGCAGCATCATCATGCCGAGCATGATCAGCATCGCCACCGGCGCGGCGACGCCACGGCGGCCGATCTGCCGGAACGTGCCCATGAAGTTGGAGGAAGCTGCCATCGTCAGTTATCCATGCGGTAAGGGCCGAGCAAATCCGGATCGATGTCCTGCTCGGGTAGATCGGGCGGGAGATCGCCCACGGCGATCGCCTGCTTCAGCCGGAACACGTAGGCCAGGATCTGGGCCACGGCGATGTACAGCGCCGCGGGGATCTCGCGTCCGATTTCCGTCGTGTGATACAAGGCGCGTGCCAACGGTGGTGCTTCCACCACCGGAACCTTCGCCCCACCCGCGACATCGCGAATCTGCTGGGCGATCACGTCCACGCCCTTGGCCACCACGCGGGGCGCTCCCATGCGGTTCTCGTCGTATTTCAGGGCCACGGCGAAGTGGGTCGGGTTGGTCACGATGACGTCCGCCGTGGGAACGTCTTCCATCATCCGCCGGCGCGCCATCTGGTGCTGCATCTGACGGATTTTCGACTTCAGCTCGGGACTGCCCTCGCTTTCCTTGTGCTCGTCCTTCACTTCCTGCTTGCTCATCTTCATCTTCTTGGTGAAGCTGAATTTCTGCCACGGCGCATCGACCAGCGCGATGGCACCGAGCGCACAGGCGAAGACGAGCGAGGCCTGGCCGAAGATGGCGAAGGCCTGGGCGATGCCGACGCTGACGGGACCGGTGCCCACCGTGTACATGTCCCTCGTCGAGCGAAGCAGGAACCAGACCAGCGCGCCGCCGATCAGCACGAGCTTGAGCAACGACTTGCCCAGCTCCACCAGGCCGTTCACCGAGACCAGACGCGAAAATCCCTTGATCGGGTCGAGCCGGTCGAATTTCGGGGCGAGCGCCTGGGCGGAAAAATTCAATCCGCCCATCAGGGCCGGCGCGGCGACCGCGGCGACCGCGGTCACGGCGAACACGGGACCGAGCAGCTTGAACCCTTCCAGGGCGGCCGTGGCCAGTGCGCGATATACGCCATTGCTGGCGAACAGGTCGTCGCGGCTGTAGCGCAGGCCCACGTGCATGATATTGGCCGCGTGCACGGACATCTGGTCGCGTGCGGCGATCAGCGTCGTCACGCCCGCGAGCACCACCACGGCGGTGGAAAGATCGCGCGAACGCGGCAGGTCGCCCTTCTCGCGCGCTTCGCGAAGGCGCTTTTCACTAGGCGCTTCGGTGCGGTCTTCCTTGTCGGTCTCGCTCATGGGCGTGTCACCTCCCCATGAGCTGGCGCATGGTGTCCCATGCGGCCGTTTGCAGCGAATCGAACGCGCCCGGCAGGGCGCGCAGCGCAAGCCATACGGCCAGGAGGCCGAGGCAGATCGTGATGGGGAAGCCCACCGCGAAGAGGTTCATCGAGGGTGCCGAACGGCTGATCGCACCGAAGCCGAGGTTCACCACGAGCGTCGCGGTGAGCGCGGGCAGCGCCACGCGCACGGCGCCGCCGAACAGATGGCTGGCGAAAGTGAGCACGCCCCAGATACCGTTCGCGCCGATGCCCTGTTCGCCCACCGGCAGCGTGCGGAAGCTGTCGGCCAGCAGTGAAACGAGCTGCAGGTGGCCGTTCATCACCAGGAACAGCAAGGTCACGAGCATCGTGTAGAACTGGCTGAGCACCGGCGTGGTGCCGCCGACGCCCGGGTTCACCGTCTCGGCGAAACCCAGGCTCATCGCCTGCGACACGAGCTGGCCGCCGAACGACACCGCCTCGAACACGAGCTTGAGGACGAAGCCCAATGAAGCACCCACCAGGATCTGCTGCGCCAGCGTGGCCACGCCCTGTGCGGAAATCGGCCGGATGTCCAGCGGTGCCAAGGGGGCCAGGACCATGGTCAGCAGAAGCGCCAGGCCGAGACGGATGCGCACCGGGATCATCGTCGCGCTCAGCACGGGCGCCACGAGCAGGAGGCCCGAGACGCGGGCAAGTGCCCACGACGCCCCTCCGACCCATGCTTCGAGCTGGCCGAAGTCGATCGGCATCAACGCACCGCCTGGGGAAGGTTCTCGATCAGCGTGCGCGTGAACTGCACGAGGGTGCGCAACATCCAGGGCCCGGCGATGATCATCACCAGCGCCATGGAGATGAGCTTCGGGATGAAGCTAAGCGTCTGTTCGTTGATCTGCGTGGCGGCCTGGATCATGCCGATGAGGAGGCCTACCGCCAGCGCGGTGAGCAACAGTGGCGCGCCGATCAGCATCGCGATGTGCAGGGCCTGCTGGCCGAAGCCGATGACCGTTTCCGGCGTCATGGGAAGAAGCTCCCCGCAAGCGTCCCCAGCAGCAGTGTCCAACCATCGACCAGCACGAACAGCATGATCTTGAAGGGCAGCGAGATGATCATCGGCGAGACCATCATCATGCCCATCGACATCAGCACGGAGGCGACGACGAGATCGATGATGAGGAACGGGATGAACAGCAGGAAACCCATCTGGAAAGCCGTCTTCAGTTCGCTCGTCACGAACGCCGGCAGCGCCACGCGATAGGGGACGGCATCCTTGTCGGCGTATGGCTGCTCACCGGCGAGCCTGGTGAACAGTTGCAGGTCCGGGTCGCGGGTCTGTTCGAGCATGAAATGGCGGAACGGCGCGGCGGCGAGCGGCAGTGCCTCCTGCACGTTCATCTGGCCGTCCATGTACGGCTTGATCCCGGCGTCGTAGGCCTTGTTGATGACGGGCGTCATCACGAACAGGGTGAGGAACAGCGACAGGCCGAGGATCACCTGGTTGGGCGGCGTGCTGTTCGTGCCCAGCGCCTGGCGAAGGAACCCAAGCACGATGATGATGCGGGTGAACGAGGTCATCATCAGCAGGATGGCCGGCAAGGCGGTCAAGGCCGTCATCAGCGCCAGCATCTGGATCGACAGCGACCAGGTCTGCGAGCCATTGGCGCCCGGCTGCACGTTCAGCAGCTGGATACCCGGCGGCTCGGCGGCGAACGCCACGGCGGGCACGAACAACACGAAGAGCACCGCCAGCCACGACCAACGTCGCGCCCGCCCGGCACGGTGGGAATACCGCCCGTCAGCCCCTCGTCCTGCCCGGTGGGCGCGGACCCCGTCCGCGATAGCCACGGTCTTCATGGGCGCTTCCACTGTGCAAGAGCGTCACGGAAACCACGCGCCACCGGCGTCGCCGAAGAAGGCGCATCGTCCTGCACCGGCGTGGCCAGGACGTGCAACGTACGCAGGCCGCCCGTGGGGGAAGCCCCGACCAGGAGTTGCGTACCGCCGACTTCGAGCAGCATGACCTTTTCCTTGATCCCGACCGGCATCGATTCGACGACACGGATCTTCCGGCCACCGGGGCGCACGCGCGCCTGGGCGCGGCGGCCGAACCAGCCGACGAAGAAGATGAGCGCCACGACGCCGATCAGGCTGACCAGCACGCGGAGCCATTCCGCGCCCGAATCGACCGCCGGGGCGGCGGCCGGGGCCGCCATCAGGGCGCAGGGAAGGAAGCCACCGGCGAAGGCGGCGACGGTACGGCGCATGGGAATCACCGAAGCTTGCGGACGCGCTCGGCCGGGCTGATGACGTCGGTCAGCCGGATACCGAACTTCTCGTTGATGACGACGACTTCGCCATGGGCGACGAGGGTGCCGTTGACGAACACGTCGAGCGGTTCACCGGCGGCGCGGTCGAGTTCCACGACGGAACCCTGGTTGAGCTGGAGCAGGTTGCGGATGCTGATCTTGGTCCGGCCCACTTCCATGGCCATGGTGACCGGGACGTCGAGGATGACGTCGAGGTTCACTTCGTTGCCGAGGCCGATGGACGAGGCCAGCGTGGCATCGTTGGCGTTTTCGATTTCGTCGAGCGTGGCGTTCATGTCGTTCCAGTGTTTTGCGTTGCAGAGGGGTTCGAAGCCCTGTGAAGCAAGCCGCGTGCCATGCGGTGGATGACGGTGGAACGGTGATGTCGGCTAGACGGATCAGGTACTTAGTGGTGAAGTCGGGACCGCGGTGAGCGAGTGACCTGTAGCGGCAGACGGAAAGCTGACGCTCGACGGCAGTTAGTCACCGTGACGGACCATTGGCGGCATGAGGGGGTATGCCGCCTGCCGGCGGATCGCCGCTGAAGCGGCTCCCACAACGGTGTCAGGCCGGTTCGGTGGTCGGCGGGGTGGGGACCGTGGTCGAACGGGGGGCCGTGCGGCGGAGCAGCGATTCGAACTGGATCGCCTTGTTGCCGCTGGAATTGGCCATGCGGCCACGGAAGATGGGTACATCCTCGGCGAACACCGTGGCCGTCTCGGGCAGGTTGATCGGGATGATGTCGCCCTTGCGCAGGTGCAGGAAGTCGCCGATGGTCAGGCGCGCCTCGGCCAGCATGGCGGTGACTTCCACTTCCGCATCGAGGAGTTCCTCGTGCAGGTTCTGGATCCAGCGGTCGTCGCGTTCGGCGCGGTCGCTCTGCACGCCCGCGTCGAGCAGCTCGCGAATCGGCTCGACCATCGAATACGGCAGGGTCAGGTGCACTTCGCCGCCACCGCCGTCGAGTTCGATATGAAACCGCGACACCACCACCGTCTCGGTGGGGCTCACGATATTGGCGAACTGCGGGTTGATCTCCGAATTCAGGAACTCGAAGTGCATCTTCAATACCGGTGCCCAGGCCTCGGCCATGGCGCCGAATGCCTCCTGGAGCACGATCTGGATCACCCGGTTCTCGGTCGGCGTGAAGTCGCGACCCTCGATGCGGGCGTGGTAGCGGCCGTCACCGCCGAAGAAATTGTCGATGACGGTGAAGACCAGGCGCGGCTCGAACACCATCAGGGCGGTGCCACGCAGGGGCTTGATGCGAATGAGGTTGAGGTTGCTCGGTACCGCCAGCGAATGCACGTACTCGTTGAACTTGGTCATCCTCACGCCAAGGACCGACACTTCGCACGACTTGCGCAGCACGTTGAACAGGTTGGCGCGGAAGTAGCGGGCGAAACGGTCGTTGACCATTTCCAGCGTGGGCAGGCGACCGCGGACGATGCGATCCTGCTGGGTGAAATCGTAGTCGAGGATGCCACCGGGCGGCGGAAGATCGACCTCGGTCTCGACCGCGCCACCTTCCACGCCCGCCAGGAGGGCATCGATTTCGTCCTGGGTAAGGATGTCCGTCATGGCCGCGAGGTTCCCATCACTGCATGATGAAGCTGGTGAAATAGACCGCGTCCACGCCCGGGCGCCCGATCTTTTCCTTCAGCACGCGCTGGATCTCGGCCAGTGCGGCGGCCTGGAGCTTCTGCTTGCCCTTCACGTCGGACAGCGACTTCATGTCCTGGGCCGAGAACAGCATCAGCAACGCGTTGCGGATCTCCGGGTCGGCCTGCCTGGCGGCGGCGATCGCTTCCGGATCGTGCGACATCACATTCACGCCCACCTGGAGGAAACGCAGCGCCGCCTCGTCCTGGAAGTTGACCACGAAGGCGGGATCGAGCTGGAGATAGACCGCCGGCTTCGACCTGGCCGCCTCGGCGGCATCTTCACCCGGCTTGCCATGGCCGCCTTTCAGCATGAACCAGCCACCGGCGCCACCGGCGGCCAGGACGACGAGCGCGCCGATGAGGAGCAGGCTGCCCTTCTTCTTTTTGCTGGGAGTCCCTTCGGCTTCTTTCGGTGCTGCGGCCATGCGTGAAAAACCTCTCGATACGGAATGCTGTGACGATGACGCCCTGGGACGTACCGTCAATGATGCGGGTGTTGCAAACGGCGTGCCATCCGGACGAGCCGTCTTTCAAACCGATACAGGGCGCCGTGGTGCGATTCGCCGGGCGGCGCCCCTCATAATCAGGTCGACAATTTGACGCTCGTCGGCTTTACGTCGACAGCGCGTCAGGCGACTTCATCGACCAGTCCGCGGGAAACGCGCGAGGTGACCGCCGTGGCGGCGACACCGGTCGCCTCGGTGTCGTTGGCCTGACCCGCCGTGCCCTGCCCCCCGTTCTCGCCACCGTGTTCCGCCTGGCGCTGGCCGACATCGGCCTGTCCCAGCGAAAGACCGTGATGGGCGAGCATGCTGTCCAACTGCGACAGCGTCTGCTGGACAGCGTGTACCGCCGCCGGGTGCTGCGCCAGGATCGCGACGTTGACCTTGCCGCCCTCCAGGCTGACACGTACATCCATGCTGCCGAGTTCTTCCGGGTGAAGCTTGATCCGGGCCTCCTTGACCTGCCCGGAGCCCATCCATGCGACCTGCTCGCCGAGTTCCTGGGCGAACTGCGGCGAGGTGGCCGGCTGCGTGGCCTGCACCTGCACGGCGGGCACGCCGCCCTGGTCGAGTCCTTGCGCATGTGCGAGGGGCATGGGACTGACGGCATCGGCGGCCGGCGAAGCATCGTCCTTCACCGCCGGAGCATCGCCCGATGCCGCCAGCAGCGAAGCGAACGGCGAGGCGATGGCGGCGGCCACGCCGCCACCGAAGGAGCCCGCCGGAGCGGCGGCACCGAGCGGAGCCTGGGCGCCGTCCTTCAGCGCGGCCGCTTCATCCATCGCCGCTTCCGTTCCCGGCAAGGCACCGGCCAATGCGGCGGCCGAACCGAGCGCCTCGCCAGCGACGGCCGCTCCATCCTTCAGCGTACCGAGCGCCTTCGTCGCCACGTCGGTCACCTTCGGCGGCACGCCGATCAGCGACAGCATGGTGGCGGCGATCGACGCGTCGTCCGCGGGCTTGTCGTCCTTCTTCGCCGGCGGTTCATCCGTGTCGCGCATGGCGTCCTTCGCGGTGGCGGCCTTCGCCACCGGTGCGGCATCGTCACTTGCCGCGGGTTCCTTCGCCTGCTTGTGCGAATCGCGCGCGCCGGCGTGCGCGGCGTCCAGCGCGGCATCGAAGCGCTTCGACGGGGGCGTACCGTCCGCGTCACGGCCGGCTGCCGGTGGAACGGCCGGGGCGGCGGGACGGGAAACGTTGACGGTGAGCGTGGCGTTGTTCATACGGATTACTCGTTCACATCGGTCGGCGTGGATGGACGTGGCTGGCGTCGATATTGCGAGCGTTCGTCGGCCTGTTCCTGCTCGCGGCGGTCCTGCGTCTTGCGTTCCTGCTCGCGATATTTCGTGGTGACCGAATCCAGTGCCTTGGCACGGCCACGCGCCTCGGTCCAATCCAGGCGCGCCCGTTCGAGCGCGCGTTCACGGCGCTGCACCTCACCCAGTTGCTGCACGATGGCCATGTCGATCTTCTGCAGGAATTGTTGCCGGTTGAGCAAGGCGCTCACGCCGATGCCATCGGGCATCTCGGCGTACTCGTTCCTGTAGCGACGCAGTTCCGTCAACTGACGCTCCGCATCGGCGAGCGCGTGCTGCTGCACGGCCAGCGCGCGCGTGGCGCCCTCTGCCCGCTCGGTAGCCAGGTCGACGACGGGCTGGAGGCGATCGGCGCGCGAGGCCATCAACCGGCCTCCGTGGTTTCGGCGAGGCCTGCTTCGGCCTCCTGGAGGTTCACCGGCACCTCGGTCTCCTGTTGCAGGAAGGCCGAAAGCCGCGGATAGAGCGCGATGGCTTCGTCGGTACGCGGATCGCTACCTTTCTGGTAGGCGCCCACGGCAATCAGGTCACGCTGCTGGCGATACGCCGAATACACCTGGCGAAAGCGCTGTGCCGACCGCATGTGTTCCTTGCCGACCACGGCGGGCATGACGCGGCTGATCGATGCCTCGATATCGATCGCGGGATAGTGTCCGGCCTCGGCCAGGTCGCGCGACAAGACGATGTGGCCATCCAGGATGGCCCGCGCGGAATCGGCGATCGGATCGTGGCGGTAATCGTCGCCCTCCGTGAGCACGGTATAGAACGCGGTGATCGAGCCGCGCCCTTCCGCGTCGTTGCCTGCCCGCTCGACCAGTGCGGGCAACATCGCGAACACCGACGGCGGGTAACCTTTCGTGGCCGGGGGCTCACCGATGGCCAACGCGATCTCACGCTGCGCCTGGGCGTAACGGGTGAGCGAATCCATGAGCAACAGCACGCGCTTGCCCTGGTCGCGGAAGTGCTCCGCGACGGCGGTGGCCACCTGCGCGCCACGCAGGCGCGACAGCGGCGGGGCATCCGCCGGTGCGGCGACGACGACGGCGCGACGGCGGCCTTCCTCGCCCAGCGTATGGTCGACGAACTCCTTCACCTCGCGGCCGCGTTCGCCGATCAGGCCCACCACGACGACATCGGCGTTGGTGAAGCGGGTCATCATTCCCATCAAGGTCGACTTGCCGACGCCCGAGCCGGCGAACAGGCCGATACGTTGACCGCGGCCCACCGTGAGCAGGGCGTTGATCGCCCGCACGCCGGTATCCAGGGGGGTGTCGATCGGCTGGCGGAGCATGGGATTGATCGGATCGCGACGCAACGGCGCGCGTTCGCGCGCGAGCAAGGGACCCTGCCCGTCCAGCGGAACGCCATCCGGCCCGATCACCCGGCCAAGCAGCGAATCGCCCACCGGAATACCCGAGACCGAGGCCACCGGGATGACCCGCGCGTTCGGCAACACGCCGTGCATTTCGCCCGTGGGCATCAATAACAGGCGTCCGTCCGAAAACCCGACCACCTCGGTTTCCAGCTGCTTGCCGTCGGCGCCCGCGACCATGCAACGGGCACCGACCGGCGCCTCGCAACCCACCGCCTCGAGCGTCAGCCCGACGACACGGCGCAGCTTGCCTTCGGCCTGCAACGGACGCACGTGCTCGGCGCTGGCACGCTGGGCCGCCAGCGATTCGCGCCAATGCGCGTTGCGCGCGGCGACGTGGTCGGCCGTGCTCATGACGAGGCCGCCCCGTCATCGATGGAGGTATCGCCCTGCCCCTGCAGCACGCTGTCGACCACGGCCGCGAGACGGGTGCGCACGCGGGCATCGAGTCGCGAGTGCTCGCTTTCGAGGCGTACGTCGCCGCGTTCCAGCGCCGGGTCGTCGACCACCGTGCCTTCGTGGTCCAGTGACGAGCGGTGCTCGCGCACGATGGCGGCGTCGGCCGGGTTCAGGTGGATCTTCAGGTGACGCGTGGCCGCCGGGAGTGCATCGACCGCCTGGCGCACCACATCGAGGATCTTTTCCGGCCGCGTCGCTATCTCGTAGCCCAGCACGCGCTCGGCGATCACCGTGGCCAACATGGCCAGGTCGCCTGCCACGTCGCTATCCAGTTCGGCGAACGGCCTCTCCACCGCCGCGAACAAGGCGTCGAGTCGCGCCACCTGTGCGGCGAGTTCGCGCTTCGCCATCGCGCGGCCTTCGTTCAGGCCCGCATTGAAGCCTTCCTCGCGCGCCTGCCGTTCTATCGCCTCTATCTCCGCGACGGTCGGCCGCTGCGGGCCTTCGTCCGCCGTCTCGTCGCGCGCATTCGACACATCGGGCGCGCCGACGACGGGAAGTTCCCAGCGTTCGAACTGGCCCACGCGCTCGCGTGCGAGGATGGAGGTCAGGCTCATCAGACGAATTCTTCGCCGCCGCCGGCAAGGTTGATCTGGCCCGCGTCAGCGAGACGCCGCGCCGTGGCCAGCACTTCCTTCTGTGCCGCGTCGACCTCGGAAAGACGCACGGGACCCTTGACCTCGAGGTCGTCGCGCAGCATGTCGGCGGCACGCTTGGACATGTTGGAAAAGATCTTTTCTCGGATCGCCGATTCCGCGCCCTTGAGCGCGGTGATGAGGCGCGCCGACGGAACCTCGCGCAACAGCGTCTGCATGCTGCGGTCGTCCAGTTCGGCGAGGTCGTCGAACACGAACATCAGTTCCTCGATGCGTTCACCCAGACCCGAGTCGATGCCGCGGATGGAGGCCATCAGCTCGGCTTCGCGCGAGGTTTCCATCGCGTTGAGGATATCGGCCGCCGCCTTGAGGCCGCCCACGCTCGCCGACTTCAGCTTGTTCGAATTACCCGAGAACTGGCGCTCCATGATCTCGTCCAGTTCGTTCAGGGCGTGCGGCTGCACGCCGTCGAGCGTGGCGATGCGCATCACCACGTCGCTGCGCGTGCGCACGGGAAGGTAACCGATCACTTCCGCCGCCTGGTCGGACTCGAGGTGGGCCAGCACCAGCGCGATGATCTGCGGGTGCTCCTGGCCGATCATCTCGGCGATGGCCCGGCTTTCCATCCATTTCAACGATTCCAGGCCCTTGCTGCTTCGGCCCAGGAGGATACGGTCGATGAGGCCACCGGCCTTGTTTTCGCCCAATGCGTTGACCAGGATGCGGCGGATGTATTCCTCGGTACCGACCCCGATCGACGTGTGCTGGCCGACGTCTTCCTGGAGTTTCGTGAGGACCAGGTCCACCTGTTCCTTGGTCACGTTCTTCAACGCGGCCATCGCCGTGCCCACGGCTTGCACGTCGCGCGCGCCGAGGTGTTTCAGGATGGACGCCGCGTCTTCCTCACCCAGGGTGAGAAGCAGGATCGCCGCTTTTTGCGCGCCCGTCAGGGCCTCTTTCTGTTCAGCCGCCATCGTCGGACACCCAGCTCTTCACGACTTGCGCCACCTGTTTCGGATTTTCGGCGGCCATGCGCTTGGCAAGGCCCACCTTCTGTTCGTAGGCCAGCAACGCGGGCGAGCCGAGTTGGGCGTGGGACGTACTGACACGGTCGGGCGTCATGTCGTCGTCATCGACCATCACCGAGACACTCGGCATCGGTCCCGCCAGCGCGACGTTGTTCATGGCCAGCGGGGTGGGCTTCAACAGTCCCTTGAGGATCGGACGCAGGACGAAGAACCCCACCAGCAGCGCGATCATCACGCCCAGGCCCTGCTTGATCAGGTCGAGCATGCCCGGGCGCTCCCAGAAAGGCGCGCTGACCGGCGCTTCTTCCGCGGTGGCGCCATGGAACGGTTCGTTGATCACGCTGACACTGTCGCCGCGCTCGGTGCTGAAGCCCACGGCGTTCTTGGTGAGTTCGGTCAGGCGCGACAGTTCCTCCGGCGTGAACGGCACGCTCTTGGTCTTGCCGTCCTTGTCGGGCATCTGCTTGTTGTCGACCACCACGGCGACCGAGAGGCGCGCGACCTTGCCCGCCGGATCGGTGACATGGCTTACCGTGCGGTCGAGTTCGTAATTGCGCGTGGCGCTCTGTGTCTGCTGCGTCGGCGTCTGCGCGGTCTGCGTGGCTGACGCCTGCGTCCCGGGCTTGGCGCCACCCGCGGCGGGATTGGCCGCCGTCGCGTTGGCGCCGGTGTTCGGCGGCTGGTTGCTCAACGCGCCCGGTACGCCGCCGTTGTTCGCCGGCTCGGTGCGCGTGTCGCTGTTGGTCTGCTCGCTGCGCAGCGCCGGATTGTCGTGGTTGAAGGTCTCGCTGGCTTTCTCGGTCTGCGAGAAGTCGAGGTCGGCGAAGACCTGGGCGCGCACCTTGCCCGCGCCCACGAGCGGGGTGAGCAGGTCTTCGACGCGCTGCGTGTACGTGGCTTCGATGCGATTGGACAGGCGAAGCCGGCTGTCGCCGATGGCCGAGGCGCTGTCCGGATCGCTCACGGTGAGAAGGTTGCCACCCTGGTCGATCACCGAAACCTGGCGGGTATCGAGGTCGGGCACGCTGGCGGCGATGAGGTGGACGATGGCGGCCACCTGGCCCTGGTCGAGTTGCCGGCCCGGATACAAGGTGACGACCACCGAGGCGCTGGCCGGCTTGTTGTCGCGAATGAAGGCGGACGGCTTGGGCAAGGCCAGGTGGACGCGCGCCGCGCGCACGGATTGCAGGCCGGCGATCGTATTGGACAGGTCGTTCTCGAGCAGCGACTGGTAGCGCGAACGTTCTGCCATGTCACTCATGCCGAACGGCGAATCGGCCTGCGGAACGGCGCTGGCGGCGCTGCCCTGCGGCAGTCCCTGGCCAGCGAGCTTGAGGCGGACGCCGGCGACATCGGCGGCAGGCACGAAGATCGAGCTGCCGTCCGAACTCAGCGTATAAGGCGTGTTGCCTGCCTGCAGCGCCTGGGTGACGGCGGCGGCATCCTTCTGCTCCAGGCCGCCGTAGAGCAGCCCGTAGTTCGGCGCACGCGACCACATCACCGCGGCGATGCCGATGGCGACGGCACCGGCGATACCGGCCAGCATGAAGATCTGCCGCGCCGCGGGCGTCTGCGCCAGCGACTTCAGCGAGTCCATGCGTGACGCGTTATGGCTGTCCGTGGTGGCTACGCCGTTATCTGCCATGGTTCGACTCGAATCCTGTCATTGCGCTCATGCCGAATCAGATCGACATGTTCATGATTTCTTTGTAGGCATCGACCATCTTGTTGCGCACTTCGGTCATCGCGCGGAACGAGAGATCGGCTTTCTGCCCCTGGATCATCACCTGGGCGAGATCGACGCCCGGATCGCCGCGCTCGAATGCCGTCGCCATTTTTCTGGCTTTGTCCTGGCTCTGCGCCACGCCGTCGATCGATTGCTTGAGCAGGTCGCCGAACGAACCCTTCGCCGCTGGGGCGGCTTCGCCTACGCCGCGCAGGGCGGGCATCTCGGTCTGCGCACTGATACGGCGCATCTGGAGCAGGAGGCTGTTGACGTCGATCGTGGTCATGACGGTTTTCCAACGCGTTATCGGCTTTGCGTCACCCGATGCACGACCTGTGCCAAGCGTCGAGGGATCAGCCGGCCTGGACCGTCTCGGACAAGCCGTACTTACGCAATTTCTCGACCAGCGTGGTGCGCTGGACACGGAGCAGCTTGGCCGCGTGGGCGACGACGCCGTTGGCGGAGTTCAACGCCTGGCGGATCAGGCCGATCTCGATGCCGGCAAGGTGATCCTTGAGGTCCAGGCCACCCTGGGGCAGGACCGAAGGGTCGCCTTCGCCGGCATAGCCGAAGGTCTCGGCGATTTCCGGCCCGGCTTCCATCATCGCGATGAGCGCCGCGCCCGATACTTCCTCGACCGGCAGGACACCCCGGTACTTCTCCGGAAGGTCGGCCGCGCGTACCTCGCCGTGCGGCATGAGAATGGCCATCCGCTCGACCAGGTTCGACAATTCGCGCACGTTGCCCGGCCAGCCGTAGCGGCACAGGGCGCCCATGGCGCTCGGCGAGAAGCGGATCGACGATAGCCCGCGATGGACCAGGCGCTGGTTGAATTCGGAGATCAGTGCCGGCAGGTCTTCGAGGCGCTGGCGCAACGGCGGCATCTCCAGCGGGAACACGCTCAGGCGATAGAAGAGGTCTTCGCGGAAGCCGCCGCGCTCGATGGCGTCCTCGAGGTCGCGGTGGGTGGCGGCGATGATGCGCACGTCGCAACGCTGCGGACGATTCCCGCCCACCCGCTCGAACACGCGCTCCTGCAACACGCGCAGCAGCTTCACCTGCATCGGCAGGCTCATGTCGCCGATCTCGTCCAGGAAGAGCGTGCCGCCCTCGGCCATTTCGAAACGGCCCTTGCGGGTGCTGATCGCGCCGGTGAAGGCGCCCTTCTCGTGGCCGAACAATTCGCTTTCGAGCAGCTCGGCGGGGATCGCACCGCAGTTGATGGCGACGAAGGGCTTGTCGCGGCGCGGCGAACAATCGTGGATGGTGCGGGCGACCAGCTCCTTGCCGCTGCCGGACTCACCCAGCACCAGCACGCTGGAATCGAATGGAGCGACCTGGCGAATCAGCGCGTTCACGCGCTGCATCGGACCGGACTGGCCGACGAAGCGGCGGCTGGACGGCATCGGTTCCATGCGCGACTGCAGGGCGCGCAAGGCTTCGGACAGGCGCTCGTAACGCAGCGGCATGTCCACCAGTTCCACATGCTGGCTGCGCACGTCATCGGCGATCAGCGAAGTGGCCAGCGGGGAATCCGCCGCGACCAGCAGCGGCAGTTGGCGGCCGCCACGCCCGAGCAAGGAAAGGTAGCCTTCCAGTTCGTTCTCGTCGTCCACCATGCCCACATAGGCACCGCGCCAGTTTTCCGATGCTTCGGCCAACTGCATCTGCTTGGCCAGCACCGGACGGTAGCCGAGGAAGGCCAGCGCGGAAACGATGCTGTCGGCGCGGGCGGTGTCGGATTCGACAACGAGAAAATTGGAAGACTTCACCTGGAGTACCTCGCATGACGTGTGGTCGAAGGTCTGGAAACGGTTCCGCGATGGAATTCCGTCGACCTCGTTGCAAGGTATCAATCAAAGAGCGTGCCAACGTCGGAAATCCGGCGCACGACGGCTGAAATGCATGTGCTACCGCGACCCTTCCGGATGTACGCGGAATCCCTTTCGATCACTGCCGGACGAGCGGGAGGGCGCCTGGTGTCAATCGTGACGACAGGCGTCACGAATGTGACGCGGGACGCCACGCGACGTTTGGACGTCACGTGACGTAAAAGGTCACATCGCGTCCGCGGCGCCTTCCGCAGGGCGGGCCTGGGCCCGTGCTTCGGCGATCTGCCGCCGGTGCTGGCGGAAAACCAGCCGCTCCAGGCCATCCCGCACGGCTTCGGACAAGCCCTCGAAACCGATGAATCCCTTGCCGTCCTGCGGGCCGGCCAAGCGTACGCCGGGTAGTTCCAGAGGCAGCGCGCGACATACGTCGAAATGGATCTTGAGCAGGACAGGCTGGCCTACGGGTGGCAAACCGTGCAAGGGCAGTACGGCACCGGCCGCGTTGAAACGCAGCGGCATGCGTGGCGGCAAGCCCGACTGGGGAAGCAGGAGCCGGTTCACGATCTCCATCAGGACATTGAGCTTGGCGTCGAGCCGGGCCACTTCCTGGGAAAGCGGGCTGTCGTCCTCGACGGGATCGCTGCGGCGATCCATGAGCGCCGACACCGCGACCAGGACGCTGGCGTTGCGGTCGTTGATGAGGGACAGCGCGGCGGCGTCCGGCCGCTCGACGGCATCGCAAGTGGCGTGGAACGCCGCGTCCCAGGCGACGCGATCGGAGAATGCCTGCCAGTCTTCGCCGCTCATCCGCCCCACCCCCTGCCGAAGATCAACGCTCAGAAGGAACTATACGCGGCCACGGCCCGGCGTACCCGGCGGGAAGCGTCCCACGCGACGGAAACCTCGTCGCGGGCCACGGAGACGAGATCCTTGATGAGGCCGTCGAGCAACATGATGGACTTCAACGACTCCAGGGTTTCCGGCGCGGGACGCATGCTGCCGCCCCTGAGGACGGGCTCGCGCTCGGCCTCCAGTTCCGCCAGCTCGTCCCAACGTCCTTCGCTGGCCGCGGCATGCATGGCCTCGGTCAGGCCAAGGGCGCGGTCGAGGTCGCACCAGACGACGCCGGTCACGCGCCCACTCCGGCGGGTTGACGGGCCTCGACGGGAATCGCGATCCAGCTCTCGCGGATCTGCCCGAGCAGGCGAGTCACCTCGTCCAGGGCGTCCGCATCGTCGTGCAGGTTGGCGTGCAAGAGGCGGCGGCTCATGTAGTCGTACAGGCTATCCAGTTGCCCCACCAGCGGCGACTTCACCTCGTGGTTCAGGGCCGACTGCAACGCGCCGACGATTTCGATGGCCTTCGAGATGGCCTCGCCTTTGCCGGCCACATTCCCGGTCACCATGTGTCCGAGGGCGAAGCGGATCTTCTCCAGCGCACCGTCCATCAGCATGGTGATAAGGCCGTGCGGGTCGGCGGTTTCGATGCCGCCTTGCGTACGGACCTGCTTGTAGGCGCCTGCGCCCTGGGAATATCCGAGTGCCATGAGTCTTTTCCTGGAGAAGCCGTCAGCTCTTGCTGGTGGTCAACGCGTCGAACTGCTGCTGGAGGAAGCTGCTGGTGTTGCTGAGCTTGGTCATCATCGTGTCGAGCGCCGTGTACTGCTTGGTCAGGCGGTCGGAATAGGCCTTCATCGTGACGTTGAAGTCCGTTTGCTGCTGGGTGAGATCCTTGGCCTTCTTGTTCAGGTTGGCCGTGCGCTGGGTCAGGATGCCGCTGGACGAGGTCCAGCTGGTGATCAGCTTGTCCAGCCTGGGCGCGATGCCATCGCTGCCGCTGATCAGGCCCTGGGTTTCCTTGGGATTGGTCGCGAGCGCCTTGATCAGCTTGGTCGAATCGAACTTCAACGTGCCGTCGATCTGGAAAGCCACGCCGAGGTCGCTGAGCGATTTCGGGCCGGCGCCGGTGCCGGTGGACTGCGAGCCGACCAGGGAGGTGATCTGGCTCTTGATCGAACTCAGCGTGGCGTCGCCGATGAGGGCGCCGACCTGCTGATTGGTCGCGTCGTACTTGGTCAGCGTCTGGTAGGTGGAAACGAAGGCGTTGTAGGCCGCGACGAAGGAGGTGATGGCCGTGGACACCGCGGTGGGGTCGTTGGCGATGGTGACAGTGCTGGTACCCGTCTTGGACAAGGCGAGGGTGACGCCATCGATGGCGGTGGCCACGGTGTTCGACGGGCTCGTGGCAGGAAGACCATCGATCGTGAACTCCGCGTCCTGCGCCTTGACCGTCGCGGAATCCGTCGACGGATCGAAGTTCAACTGCGACAGGTTACCGTCACCACCGCTGGAACTCACCGTGAAGGCGTTGGCCGCGCCGGTGGAGGTGGACGTCAGTACGAGGTGCGCGCCATCGGTACCCGTGACGATGCTGGCGGTAACGCCGGGATTGTCCGAAGCCTTGTTGATGGCATCGCGGATGTTCTCAAGCGAATTCGCGCCGGATGCGACGTTCAGGCTCATCGACTTTCCGCCGATGGCGATCGTGAGCGTGCCGGTGCCCACCTGGGTCTTGCTGGTGGCAAAGGCCGTCGAGGTGGTTTTCTGCGAGGTGGCCAGCTTGCCGACGACGATGTTGTACGTGTTCGGCTGGGCATCCGCGTCCGCGGTGGCGGAAAGGATCGTCGAGTCACCGACGGAGGTCTTCTGCGTCGTGAACGCGCTACCGTCCGTCAGTGCCTTCATCGCGTTCTGCAAGCTCGTCAGCGACGAGGTGAAGTTGCCGATCGCGGAAATCTGGGTGGTGTTCGCGCTTACCTGGGCAGCCAGGGAGCTGTCCGTCGCCGCGCGCTTGTTGTTCGTCAGGTTGGTGACGATGCTGGCGACGTCGATGGAACTGGAACCGAGGGTGATGGGATTGGTGGCCATGAAGCTCTCCTGGAGGACGCCTCACTGCCCTGGGCGCCAATTTGTCGGCGGCTGGCTCCCTTTCGAGCGCCAACCGCCGACAACTAAGCAATTACCCTGCCAATCCCGGCCTTGGCCGGGGCTGGCGGTGTGACGCCTGTTACTGGAGCAGCTTGGAGACGATCTGCTGGGCCTGGTTCGCCTGGGCGAGGACCGAGACGCCGGCCTGCTGCAGGATCTGGGCCGAGGACATGTTCGCCGTTTCCTGGGCGAAGTCGGCGTCCGTGATGGCGGACTTCGACGAGGTCAGGTTCTGCGAGATGTTCTGCAGGTTGGAGATCGTCGACTCGAAGCGGTTCTGCACCGCACCGAGGTCCGAACGGAGGTCAGAGACCGACTGCAGGGCCGCATCGATGCGGTTGATCGTCTGGTTGGCGCCGTCGACCGTCTTGACCGAGGAGTTGGCCAGGGTGTCGGTCGTGGAGACCGCCAGCGTACCGGCGGTCAGGCCAGCGTCGGCCGGAGCCGTGCCACCCACCGTGATCGCCTTCGCCGAAGCGAACTTCACCGCGCCGTCGGAACCGACGTAGGCATTGATGCCCTGGCCCGACTTGGCGTTGATGGCGTCGGCCAGGTCCTGCGCCGAGTTGTACGTGCCGGCGAGGTCGAACGAGGCGTTGTCACCGACCTGCAGGGTGACGGCGCCGGCGGCGAGCGTGACCGGAACCTTGTCGCCGACGCTGACGCCAGCGGTCGAAGAAGTGGTGCCGAAGATCGACGCATTGGCGCCGCCGATGACCGGAGCCGTCGCGGTGTTGCCCGTGGCCGTGCTGGTGAACTCGATGCGGCCGGTCGTGGCGTTGACCGAAGCCGTGGCCGTGGCGCCAGCGCCCAGCTGCGTGTTGATTTCGGCGGCGACGCCAGCGGCATCCGTCAGGTTCGTGGTCAGGCTGACCGCGGTGCCGTTGACGGTGAAGTTGGCAGGCACGGTCGAGAAGTCGGCGGTGGCCAGGGCCTGGCCGGCCGTGGTGACGGCGCCCGAGGCGGCGGTGGCCGTGAACGCCAGCGCGGCGGAACCGGAGGCCAGCTGGCCGACCTGGTTGGCCTTCATGCCCTGGTTCAGGCCGACGGTGATCACTTCACCGACGTTGGCACCGACCTGGAAGCTGAGCGAGTTGGCCGAACCGTCGAGGACCTTCATGCCGTTGAAGTTGGTCTGCGTGGCGATACGCGTGACTTCCGCCAGGCGCTGCTGGACTTCGGCGTCGAGCGCGGCGCGGTCGCTGTCCGAGTTGGAGGCGTTGGTCGACTGGACGGCCAGTTCGCGGATGCGCTGCAGGTTGTTCGTGACTTCATCCAGCGCCGATTCGGTCGTCTGCGACAGCGAGATGCCGTCGTTGGCGTTCTGCACGGCGCGGTTCAGGCCGTTGATCTGCGTGGTGAAGCGGGTGGAGATGGCGAGGCCGGCGGCGTCGTCCTTCGCGCTGTTGATGCGCATACCGGAAGACAGGCGCTCGATGGCCGACGACAGCTTCGTCTGCGAGGTGCTCAGGTTACGCTGAGCATTCAGCGACATGATGTTGGTGTTGATGGTCAGAGCCATGGGATTGATCCTTTGTAAGCGGAACCGAAATGCCGGAGGTTGTGCGGCGTAGTCCGGCGGGGTTCCGTTAGGGAAGCCTTCCGCCTCAGAGAGGTTTACGGCACGCCGGGAAGAAACTTGAGAACTTTTTCTACCTGTCAACCACTTTCTTGATCAGCACCCGCCAATGACGCCTCGCCGGCCGCTGTCAGGGTTCCTTATCGGCACGTCCGGCCCCGGGTTTAGGCCTCGTTGCAAGAAAAAAAGGCGGCCTTGCGGCCGCCTCCCATGCATTGCAACGGGATTGACGCGTTTCTTATTTGAGGTAGTTGAACAAGCTCAGGTTCTGCATCTTCACGTACGACTGCTGCGCGGCGTCCAACGCGGATTGCTGCTGGGTGAACTTGCTGATGGCGCTGGCGTAATCGAGGTCCTGCAGGTCGGAGAGCGTGCTGGCGTACTGTAACTTCACGTCCGCGCCGATCTGCGTCTGCTGGTCGAGCGTGTTCATGCGCGCACCGATCTTCGTGCGCGTATCGAGGAAGCTGGTGGCGGCCTGGTCCAGGTTCTGCAACTGCGCGTTGATCTGGTTGTTCATCGCCGCGCCGCCACCCGGTGCTTCGAAGGCGTTGATGATGCCGGCCACCGAGGAGAAGACGTCTTGCGAGGACGAGGGGCCCACGGCGAAGGTGTCGCCCGTGGCGGGATTGCCCGTGACATTGAGTTGCGCACCCTTGAAAGCGATGGTGCCGGTATCGCCCGTGTACGTTCCCGTGGAGATGACCGTATTGGTGGGGTCGTTGACGTCGCGGATCTCGTAGTCGGTGGGCGAGGTGAAGGTGATGCTGTAGCTGCCGCCGTCCCAGGCGCTCGCATCGGTGACCGAAGTGGCGCCCACCACGGCCGTGCCGGTATTGGTGGCACCCGCGCTGGTGACGAAGGTCCCGTTGCCGCCGCGGATCGACATGAAGACATCGGCGCCGTTGTCGCCGGTGGCGACCTGCAGGCCCGCCGCCGCGGCGACCATGCGCTGGCCCTGGTCACCGCCATAGCTCACGTCGAGGCCGTCGATGGTGAAGGGCTGGGTGGTGGTACGGTTGCCCGCGAAGATGTATTCGCCCTGCCCGTCCTTCGTATTGCCCAGCGCGACCAGCTGTTGCAGCGTCTGTCGCAACTCCGTCGCGATCGATTGCCTCGATTCGTCCGTCTGCGTGCCATTCATGCCTTCCAGCGTGAGCGAACGAATGCGATCGAGGATATCGCCCGCCGACGAAAGCGCCTGCTCTTCGACGGACAGGCGGGTGGTGGCCGATTGGATATTGCGTGTGTATTGGTCGTTCTGCGCACTGGCGGAATTGGTGTCGACGGCGCGCGCGGCGGCCGCGGGGTTGTCCGCGGGTGTCTGGATCGCCTTGCCGTTGCCCAGCGCGAGCTGGGTCTGCGACATCTGGTACTGCCTGTCGAGCATCGAATCGACGGCTTGCTGCTGGCCCCAGGAAGTGGAAATACGCATGGTCGTCAGCCCCGCACGGCGGTCATAAGGGAGTCGAAGATGGTGTTCGCCGCGTTGATCACCTGGGCGGATGCCGCATAGGCCTGCTGAAACCGCAGGAGGTTGGCCGCTTCTTCGTCCATGTTCACTCCGGAAAGGCTCTGCTGCGATGCCATGGCCTGGTCGAGGATGCTCTGCTGGGCGTCGAGCGCGGTGTTCGCCTGCGCGCCCGCCGTGCCCACCTGGGCGATCAGCTGGCTATAGGACTTGCCCACCGTGGTGACGCCGTTGTCGAGGACGCCCTTGTTGGCGACGTTCGCGAGCGCAAGCGCATTGCCGTTGTCACCGCTGGCGGAACCCGCCGGCTTCACGGTGAACGTATCGTTAGCGGCAGGGACACCGGAAAGCTTGAGCGTCCACCCGTTGCCTGTGATGGTGTCTCCATCCGCATAGGTTTGCGGAGCCCCGCCATTGACGGTGTACGTGGTCGGCGAGGTGAAGACGATGTCGACCGGGGTGTTGAACGCCGGATCGGCGACATTGGTCACCGTGAGTGCGCCCAGGGTGGCCTTGCCGGTATTGCCGGAAGCCTTGGTCGCGGCCAACGGACCCGATGCGGCGATCTTGCTGGTATCGCTGATCGCCACGCTCATGGTGGACGCGGCGTTGCGCGTCGGCTGGATCTGGAAGCTGTCACCGGCCTGTGGCGTGCCGCTCGGCACCGAGATCGCGAGCCCGTCGATGAGGATGGGATCTCCCGCGGCACCCGTGCCCGTCGAAGGCACGGTGACACCGGCCGTCGTCGTCACCGACCAGCCGGTTCCGTTGTAACGCATGATGTAGTCGGCGCCGCCGAGCTTGCCCACGTCGGTCACGGTCGCCGTGACCTGGGCGTTGCCCGTATTGCCCGTGCTGTTGAACACCGCCGGATCGCCGATGGTGAAGAAGTCCCCGCCCGCGTCGCCGTTGAGGTCGATGCCCTGCGCATGCTGCTTGTTGAACGCGTCGGTGAGGGCGATGGCCGCACGGCCGAGCTGGTTGCGCGCCGGATCGAGCACGTTCGTGCGGAAATCGAATGTCGCGCCGAGCGATCCCGAACCGAGCTGACCACTGATGATGGAACCGCCCGGCCCGACCACTTCCATGCGCGATGAATCGTAAGGGTTGGCGGCAGTGCTCAACTTGGTCGCATCGGTGCCGTTGACCAGGGGCTGGCCGTTGCCGACCGACACCGTGACCATGTGGTCGCTGCCCTGGGTGACGTTCACCCCCACCACCTGCGACAGCTGCGAGATCGCCTGGTCACGCGCGTCGAGCAGGTCGTTGGGCGCGGCGCCGCCCGCGTAGGCTTTCTGGATCTGTCCATTGAGGTCGGCGATGCTTCGCGCCAGGCTGTTGATGCTGTCGACCGAGTTGCTGATTTCCTGGTTGGTCTGCTGGTCGATCTGCTGGAACTGCGACGACAGCGAGCGGAACGTGGAAACCAGGGTGCTCGCCTTGCCGATCAAGGCCTGGCGACTCGCGGTGTCGACCGGAGCGTTGGCCAGGTCGCTCACCGCGCCGAAGAAGCCGTCGAGCGCGCTCTGCAGGTTGGCCGAGCCGCTGACCGCGTTGTTCACCGAAGCAGTGAGGCTGGCATATTGCGTGGCTCGGCTCTGGCCGGAATTCGCCGACCACACCGACTGGGTGAGGAACTGGCTATAGGCGCGCTGGACGCTTACCGCATCGGCGCCCTGCCCCACGTAGTAGCCGCCGTTGTACTGCGGCGCACGCGCATTGAACGTGGTCGTCTGCCGGGTATAGCCCGCCGTGTTGACGTTGCTGATGTTGTGGCCGACGGTGGACAGGCCGACTTGCGATGCAAGCAGCCCGGAGACGCCGGTGGAGAGCAGGTCGGCCATCGCTGTTATTCCTTGTGATCTTTCATGGGCCCGTGTCTTACAGGTCCGCGGCAATGTGCTTCAGCGCGTCGAGCGCCTGCTTCATCACCGGGCCGTTGGCGATATCGGTGAGCTTCTGCGCATAGCTCGGGTCGGTGGCGTAGCCGCCCTTGACGAGGGCATGCGCGAAGCCGGCCACGTCGTCGCCACGCCCCACGGCCGCCGCATAGCGCGGACTGTTGGCGACCAGGTCGGCATAGTCCTCGAACGAGTCTGCCGGCGAGTCGTAGGCGCGGAAGCTGTCTTTCCGGCGCACGGCCACGCCGTCCTCGTATTCGAGCGTCGGCACGTTCACCCGCTTGCCATCCCAGCTGCTGCCCGCCTTGATGCCGAACATGTTGAAACTGGTGGTGCCACCTTGGGCCGGGAGATGCTTGCCCCAGCCCGTTTCCAGGGCGGCTTGCGCCAGCAGCGCGCGCACGGAGACACCGAGCTTCTTCGCCGCCTCGATGGCGTGCGGCGCGAGCTTCTGCACGAAGTCCTCCGGACCGGAGATGGACAGCTTGCCGACCGCGCCCGCCACGGCGTTCGCTCCATCGCCCACGGCCGTCCCCGCACGGCCGAGCATGCGCTCCAGCGAATCCATGAGGCCGCTGTCCTGGTCGGAAGGCGACGAGACGGCGGCGGCGGTGCTGGCGTCGCCGGTGACGCCGGCAAACAGGTCGTTCGAGGACGCGTCCTTCGCCTGGCTGCCGCCCAGCTGGCGGATGAGCATGTCGGCGATACCGATGCCCCTGCCCTGCGACAGCGTGAGCGACAACTGGTGATCGAACATGTCCCGATAGGCGTCGACCGCTTGCGAGCCCATGATGTCGTCACCCATCGCGGCACTGGCGTCACGCATGGACTTCAGCATCATCTGGGTGAAGATGGACTCGAACTGCCTGGCGACGGTCGGCAGGGCCGCCTTGGAATCCTTTTGCGCGGCCGACCGCAGTCCGGCGAACGCGGACATGTCCGTGTAAGTGCCGAGCCTCTGGGTGTCGACGGCGGCGGCCATCAGATCACCACCAGTTCCGCGTGCAACGCGCCGGACTGTTTCAGCGCCTGCAGGATCGAAATGAGGTCACTCGGCGACGCACCCACCTGGTTCACGGCACGCACGATGGCATCCAGGCTGGTGCCCGGGCCGAACTTGAACATGTGACCGCCTTCCTCGCTCACCGCCACCTGGCTGCTGGGTACCACGGCGGTCTGGCCACGGCTGAAAGCGCCGGGCTGGCTGACCTGCGGTTGCTCGCTGATGGTGACCTGGATGGAACCGTGCGCGACCGCGGCGGCGCCCACCTTCACGTCGGAACCGATCACGACCGTGCCGGTACGCGAGTTGACGATGATCCGCGCCGGAGCGTCGCCCGGGGTCACTTCCAGGGCCTGGATGGTGGACAGCCACGACACGCGCTGCGAGGGGTCCAGCGGCGCGCGCACGGCGACCGAAGCCGAATCGATGGCGTTGGCCGTACCCGCGCCGAAGCTCTGGTTCACCGCCTGGGCGATGCGGGAGGCGGTCGTGAAGTCGGCCGTGTTGAGGTTGAGCATGAGGTCGCCGCCCTTGTCGAAGGACGAGGCGACGCTGCGCTCGATACTCGCGCCACCGGGAATACGGCCGCTGGCGGAGATGTTCACCTGCACGCTGGAGCCACTCTTGCCTTGGGCACTGACACCGCCCACGACGACGCTACCCTGGGCGATGGCATACACCTGGCCGTCCGCGCCCTTCAGCGGTGACATCAGCAGTTCGCCGCCGCGGATGCTCTTGGCGTTGCCGATCGAGGCCACCGTCACGTCGATGCGTTGGCCGGGCTTGGCGAACGGCGGCAGTTCGGCCGTGATCGTCACGGCCGCGGCGTTCTTCAGCTGCGGACGGACGTTGGAAGGCACGTTGACGCCGAACTGCTGCAGCATGTTCTCCAGGCTCTGCGTCGTGAACGGTGCCTGGCTGGTCTGGTCGCCACTGCCGTCGAGGCCGACGACGAGCCCATAACCGATCAACTGGTTGCTGCGCACGCCGCCCACCTGCACGAGGTCGCGGATGCGATCGGCCTGCACGGGCAGCACGACGCCCAGGGCCAGCACGGCGGCGGCGCTGCGAAGGAGCATGCGGAGGCGATGCGCGGTCTTCATCAGAACGGCATCCACTTCGAATCGAAGAAGCGCGACAGCCACCCACGCGTGTTCGCATCGGCCAGCGTGCCCTTGCCCACGTACTCGATGCGTGCGTCGGCCACGCGGCTGGAGGCGACGATGTTGTCGTTGCCGATGTCCTGCGGACGCACGATGCCGGAGATACGCACCAGTTCCTCGCCCTGGTTGATCGTCAGCCACTTCTCGCCACGAACCACCAGCGCGCCGTTGGAAAGACGCTGCGCCACGGTGACGGTGATCTCGCCGGTTAGCTGGTTGCTCTGCTCGCTGGAGCCGTCGCCGGCGAACGCGTTGCTGCTGGAGAGGGAGCTGTCGGCGGCCTTGCCACCGATCCGCAGGCCCTGGCCGAGCAGGGTCGGCGACGAGATGGTGTTGCCGTTCTTCTTGTTCGTGCTGGTCGCGGCCTTCTTGCTGGCCTGCGTGGACTCGACCAGGGTGATGGTCAGGATGTCGCCGATGCGATGCGCACGCGGGTCGGCGAACAGTTCCATCGACTGCTGGTCGGCGTAGATGGAACCCGTGGCCTGCGGCTGCGCCGCCGGCTCGACGGGAAGCGTCGCCGTGTACATCGGCTTGGGCGTGGGCGGGACGATGGCGCAGCCGCCGAGCATTGCGAGCGGCACGGTGGCGACGAGAAGGCGGACGAGGGAACGGTTCATGACGTTTCTCAGGTCTTGTTGGAGATGAACTGGAGCATCTGGTCCGCCGCGGAGATCGCCTTCGAGTTCATCTCGTAGGCGCGCTGCGTCTCGATCATGTTCACCATTTCCTCGACCACGTTGACGTTCGAGGTTTCCAGGGAGTTCTGTTCGATGGTGCCGAGGCCGTTGAGGCCTGCCGTACCCGTCTGCGGCGCGCCGCTGGCGGCCGTCTCCAGGTAGAGGTTGTCGCCACGCGGTTCGAGGCCCGCCGGATTGACGAAATCGGCGAGCTGGATCGTGCCGATCTGCTGCGACGTGGCGTTGGCGGCCGTGGTCACGCTGACCGTGCCGTCCGTGCCGATGCTGATGGTCTTCGCATTCGCGGGAATGGTGATCGCAGGCTCCAGCGGGTAGCCGTCGTTGGTGACGATCTGGCCGTCCTGGTCCTGCTTGAGCGCACCGTCCCGCGTATAGCCGACGGTGCCGTCGGGCAGGGTCACCTGCAGGAAGCCACGGCCTTCGATGCGCATGTCCAGTGGATTGTCCGACTGCTGCACGCCGCCCTGCTCGAACATCTTCTGCGTGCCGACCACGCGCACGCCCGTGCCGAGCATGAAGCCGGTGGGGGACTGGGTCTGTTCGGTCGTCTGCGCACCGGCCTGGCCGCGGTTCTGGTAGGACAGGTCCTCGAACTCGGCACGCGAACGCTTGAACGCGGTCGTGTTGGTGTTGGCCAGGTTGTTCGATACGACATCCATGCGCGTCTGCTGCGCATCGAGGCCGGTCTTGGCGATCCAGAGGGACGTGAACATCGTTGACTCCTGCGCGCGGGCGCTTTACATGCCGGCGACGGTTTTGCGTCGCCCGGCGGTGGTTACCCCACCTGTAGCAATTTCGATGCCGACTGGGCGTTGTCGTCGGCGGTCTTGATCGAGCGGACCTGCATTTCGAACTCGCGGGACAGCGAGATCATCTTCACCAGCACGTCGGAAGGATTGACGTTGCTGGATTCCAGCGCGCCGGCATCGACACGCACGTTGGCATCGGCAGGCGCCTGGGTACCGTCCTTCATGTGCATGAGGCCATCGCTGGCGTACGCCAACTGGTCGTTGCCCGGGTTGACCAGCTTGATCCGGTCGGTGGTGGCGACGGTGGCCGGGGTTTCGCCGAGGGGCACGACCGAAATCGTGCCGTCGGAGCCGATCTTCACACTGGAAGCCTGCGGGATCGTGATCGGGCCACCACCGCCAAGCACGGCGTTGCCACGCATGTCCGTCAACAAACCGTCGGCATCGATGCGCAGGTTTCCCGCACGGGTATAGCCTTCCGTACCGTCCGGCGTCTGCACCGCGATCCAGCCGTCGCCCCGCACCGCGATGTCGAGGTCGTTGCCCGTCTGCATCTGGTTGCCCGCGGTCATGTCCCAACCGGTGCCCTGGGCCACGCCGTTGACGCGGGTCTGCAGGCCGTCGCCCTGCACGGGCAGGCTCTGGAAGGCCGACAGTTCCGCCTTGAATCCAGCGGTGTTGGCGTTCGCGAGGTTGTGTGCCACCTCGGCCTGCGCACGCATGATCTGCGTGGCGCCGGTCATCGCGACATATACGGAGCGGTCCATGGTGGTCCTCGGAAGCCGTCGGGCGCGGGCGCGCTTAGTTGCGGATGTTGATGATGGTCTGGGTCAGCTTGTCGTCGGTCGAGATCACCTGCGCGTTCGCCTGGTAGTTGCGCTGCGCCTTGATCATGTTGACCAGCTGGGCGGTCAGGTCGGCGGTGTTCGACGATTCGAGCGAACCGGCCTGGATCGTGCCGACATCGCCGGAGTTGGCGACGCCACGGATAGGCTGGCCCGATTCCGACGACGGCACCCAGTTGGTGTCGTTGAGCTGGCGAAGGCCCTGGTTGTTCGCGAAGGTGGCGATCGCCAGCTGGCCCAGCGGCGTGGACACGCCATTGGAATAGATGGCCGAGACGGTACCGTCCTTCGCCACGTCGATCTTGGAGAACGTGCCGGCCGCGTAACCGTCGTTGAGCACGGCCGTGGTGGCGAAGGTATTGCCGAACTGCGTGACCTTGTTCATGTCGATGGTCAGGTCCATCGGCGCGGCGCCCGGGTTCGGCGATACCGCGCCGAAATTCAGCTTGCCGCCGTTGGTCGGCACCAGCGCGCCGCCCGAATTGAAGGCCATCTGCTGCGGGGTGCCGACCTGCGTGCCGTCCACCGTCATGCTCACGTTCCACGTGTTCGCCGCGGTCGCGTCCTTCACGTAGTACAGGTTGACCGTGTGCGAAGCACCGAGCGAGTCGTAGGCCTGAAAGGTCGACAGGTTGTTGTAGGTCTGGTCGTTCGTCGGATCGAACGCGCCGCCGGTCGGCGCCGTGGCGTTGGACGGCAGGTTCGCCGTGAGGCCGATGGCGGAGCTGGCCTTGGCCGGGCTGGAGCCGTTGGTGATCTTGAGGTCGGTGAGGCTGCTGATGTCGAAGCCGCCCGCGGCGGTCGGCGGGTAGGCCTGCACGAACTGGCCCGTGGCGTTGACGATGTTGCCGTTCTCGTCGGGATGGAAGTTGCCTGCGCGCGAGTACGAATAACCCGCGCCGTCACGGAGCGTGAAGAAACCCGCGCCGCTGAGGGCGAAATCGTAGGAGTTGCCGGTCTGGGTGACGTTGCCGTCGCCGAACTGCTGGGCGATGTTGGTCAGGCGCACGCCGCTGCCGGCGGCCGTGGCCGAGAGGTTCTCGCCAGCGACGGAATAGACCTGCGAAAACTCGGCGCGCGAGCCCTTGAAGCCGACCGTGTTCACGTTGGCGATGTTGTTGGCGGTGACTTCCAGGTCGGAAGACGCCGCGTTGATGCCGCTGAGGGCGATGTCGAAAGGCATGGTGGGTTTCCTCGCTGGAATTACAGGATTTGTGCGATCTGGCTGAGCAGGGCACCGCCGTAGCCGGCCACCTGCACGTAGGTTCCGTCGGTACCCGAGGCGCCGACGCCTTCCACCTTGCCGCGAACGAAGGTATCGATCGCGGTCCCGCCGGAAGTAGCGGATATCTTGTAGACGCCATCGGCGAGCTGCGTGCCGTCGTCGGACTTGCCGTCCCAGGTGAACGGGACGAGGCCGGCGTCGGGCTGGCCCAGCGATATCGTGCGGACGACGTTCCCGGCCGAATCCTTGACCTGCACGTTCACGTAGGTACCCGACGTACCGACATTGACGGCACCGCCGAACGTGCCGTCGGTGAGCTTGCCGGCCGTGGACGGCACCAGCACCTCCTGGCCCACCAGGGCCGCGGCACGCACGAACTGGTCGCCGCTGAGGTTCGTGGCCAGCGAGTCGAACGACTGCTGAAGTTCCTGCGTGGCGGCCACCTGGGAGAACTGCGCCATCTGGGCCACCATCTGGGTGGAGTCCATGGGCTTGGTCGGGTCCTGGTTGGTCATCTGGGTGACCATCAGCTTGAGGAAATCCGACTGGCTCAGCGTCTGCTGCTGAAGCTGGCCCGAGGAAGACTGGGTGGTGGGCGTTGAGCTGCCGTTGACGGTATCGACTGCCATGGGAATCCTTACTTGCCGAGGTCCAGCGTCTTCTGCATGAGCTGCTTGGCGCTGTTCATGACTTCGACGTTGTTCTGGTAGGAGCGCGACGCGGAGATCATGTTGACCAGCTCGTCGACCGGATTGACGTTGCTCGAATACACATAGCCATTGGCATCGGCGAGCGGGTTGGACGGCTCGAAGCGCGACTGCACCGGCGCCTGGCTTTCGGTGACGCCGAGCGTGCGCACGCCTTCGTTTTCCATTTGCCCGTTCACCTGGCGCTGCACCGCCGAGAACAACGGCTGCTTCGCCCGGTAGGCTCCGGCTTCGCTGCTGGCGAGGCTGTCCGCGTTGGCCATGTTGCTGGCCGTGGTGTTGAGACGCGCCGATTGCGCGGCCATGCCGGAACCGGCGACGTCGAAGATCTTGAGCAGGCTCATGAACTGGACCCTGTGATGGCGAGGCGCATGGTGTGGATCTGCCCGTTGATGAAGCCGAGCGACGCCTGGTAGTGGATGGCGTTGGCGGCGAACTGCGCCTGCTCCACCTGGGTATCGACGGTGTTGCCGTCCATCGTCGGCTGGGTCTCGACGCGGTAAGCGAGCTTCTGCGCATCGGCGAGGGCCATGGCGGGATTGCCGCCGATGTGTCCTGCCTCCGTGGCGGTCATCTGCAGGGTGTTGCCGTCGACGGCGCCGGTGGCGGCGGCCATCACCTTGCGAAAATCGAGATCGCGGGCGAGAAAGCCCGGGGTATCGGCGTTGGCGAGGTTCGAGGAAATCACCTCGGCACGGCTCTGCCACAGGCCAAGGGCCTGGGCGTGAACGCCGAACAGCGCATCGGGTTTGTCGATCATGGGCTCTGCCCTCTCGTGACCTTGGCCCGAGGGGTTGAGCAATTCGCGTGCCACGCGAGGAAGGTGCGGGTGAAACGGCGTCGTGGCGCCGTTTTCAACGATGGGTGGCCGGGTCCGCGCGGTGCCGTGTCGGAATTCCGGCGCCCGCCTGCGTCACATCGCTGACAGGGCGCCGGCCGCCATCAGGCCGGCAACAACTCGAGCACGGCGGTAGCCAGCACGTCAGGCTGGAACTTCGCGATGAAGCGATCGGCGCCGACCCGTTCCACCATCGCCTCGTTGAACACGCCGCTCAGGGAACTGTGCAGCAGGATCTTGAGGTGACGCAGCTGGGTGTCCTCGCGGATGGCGCGGGTGAGTGCGTACCCGTCCATCGCCGGCATCTCGATGTCGGACACCACCAGGGCGATCCGCTCGGCGGCCGGCCCCATCGCCAGGCTGCGCAGCATGTCGAGCCCTTCGCTGCCATCCTTGGCCACCACGCACTCCAGGTCCATCTTGCGGAAGAGTTCGACCAGTTGTGTCCGGGCGACGAGGGAGTCGTCCACCACCAGCACGCGGCGATTCGACGCCTGCTGCACATGGGCGGCCTGCTGCACGCGTTCGGACAATTCCGCCACGCGTGGATCGACGCTGGCCAACACCTGCTCGACGTCGACCACCGCCATCAGGTTGCCGTCCAACCGGGTCACCGCGTTCACACGTGGGCCGTAGCCCAACGCGGCGGGCGGCGCCGCCAGGTTGCCGCCGTCCACGTGGACGATGCGGTCCACGTCGGAGACAAGGAAACCCTGCACCGACCGGTTGAACTCGGTCACGATCAGATGCGCTCCGTCCTCCGCGGCGAGCGATGGGTAGCCCATGGCCGCGGCGAGATCGACCACCGGGATGGTGCTGCCGCGGTAGTCGAAGCTGCCCGCGACGAGCTCGTGCATGCTGGGCATCCGCTCCAGCCGTGGCCGGCGCAGCACCTCGCGCACCTTGAACACGTTGATGCCGAAGGCCTGGCCGTCGCCCAGCCGGAACAGCAGCATCGCCACGCGGTTATGGCCCGCGAGGCGGGTGAAGGTTTCCACGGTATCGAGGAGCGGTCGGGCCATGGGTGCGCGTGCGTCTACGGAAGATGTCGCGGAACGTATCGGCCGGGGGCGGGCGAGCTTGAGGCGCGCCTCATGGCACGACGATTGCTTGGCTCAAGAAGCCGGCCTTCCTACCGATGTAGTGAGGCGACTACCCGACAAAGCGAAAGCGAAATCATGACCCTCCTCTGGAGCCAGCACGTCCGCCTCCTAGCCCACGCCGCCGCCAGCGGTGACGCCGCGCGCGTGCGGGCGCTCGCCGCCCAGTATCCGGCGGCCGCGAGCGCGCTGGGTGCCCTGCTCAAGCCCGCCGAGCCACGTACCGCGGCGGCGACGACCATCCAGGCGATCGAGCAACAGGGCATGGTGTTGACCAACGCCCAGGCGCTGGGCACGACCCTTCAGGAACTCGGCACCGCCGTCGAAGGCGCGCGCGATACCGCCGGTCGATTGACGGAGGCCAGCGCCAGGATTTCGACGGCGATCGACCAGGCCCATGCCGGCGTCGCCGGGATGGCCGATGCCGGCAACCAGGGACAAACCACGTCGGCCGAACTCGACGGCCAACTGCGCCTGCTGCGTAGCGCCTTGTCGGGGATGAGCCGCAACCATGCCCAGTTCGCCGATTATTTCACCGCCATCCGCAAGCTCACGGCCGCGGTGCAGGACATCGCCCACCAGACCAATCTCGTCGCGTTGAACGCCGCGATCGAGGCGGCTCGTGCCGGTGAAGCCGGTCGTGGCTTCGCGGTGGTGGCCGACGAAGTGAAGCAACTGGCGGAAAAAACCACGCAGGCGACCGCCGAGATCGACCAGGTCACCCAGGCGGTGGGCGAATTCTCCGGGCATCTCGACGAGGCCGTGCAGACCAGCCTGCGCCGCCTCGACCAGTCCCAGTCCGGCATCGCCGGCATGCAGGCCTCGCTCGGACGCGTCGACGACGCCGTGCGCGGGGCGCGCGGCAGCCTCGAGGCCGCACGCGAAGGCATGGGTGCGCTGCAAGGCCGCATCGCCGCGATCCAGGCCACGCAAGGCTCGCTCGGCCGTATCGGCAACGACGCGCGGCGCCAGGCCGACGCGGCCGCACGCGCCGCCGTCCTCGCCCATCGCCTGAGCCTCGCGAAGCTGGAAACCGAGGGCAACCTCGATGCCGCCAGCCTCAGCCAGATGATCCGCGAAGCCAGCCAGGGCTTGCGCTATGCCCTCGAACTCGCGTCGCGCGACCCGTCCAGCCTCGACCGCCGCTGGCTCGACACCACGCCGATGATGCGTTGCATCGACCAGTTCCGCGCGCGCCGGCCCGACGATGCCGCCGATGCCATCCGCGCCGCCGGCGAGCGTTTCTCCGTCCTCGCTTCGCAGTACGCCATCACCCTGGGCGAAGGCCGCCACGCCGATGCCGGACACATGCTGCCGGGCCTCGTGAAGGAGCTGGACGCCATCGCCCAGGGCCTTTCCACGTCGCTGGCGGAACGCGCCGCGTGATCCATCGCGTCCTCGCCACCGGCCTCGCCTTCGCCGCGCTCGTCGTCCTTCCCCCGTCCGCGGAAGCGGGCCAATCGCTGGACGCGATACGCGGCACCGCCGTCGATTGGCTGCAACAGCATCGCAACCTGCCCGGCGCCCGCATGATCGCCGAGGCCGGCACCCTGGACAGCCGGCTGCGCCTGGCCGAATGCACCGCACCGCTGGACGCGTCGCTGCCCGGCAATCGCCCCCTCGGCGCCCGGGTCAGCGTGACGGTCCGTTGCCCCGTTCCTGGCGGCTGGACGGTGCGCGTGCCCGTGCGGGTGAAAATGCTCACCAACGTGCTGGTCACCAGCAGGCCGCTCGCCCGCGGTGACGGCATCGGTGCCGGCGACGTCCATGCCGAAGAACGCGACGTCGCCACGCTCGCCTACGGTTACGTGGCCGACCTCGAGCAGATCGGTGGCCGTTCGCTGGCCCGGCCGCTCGGCGCGGGCACCGTGCTGACCCCCGGCATGCTCGCCGGCCGCCAGGCCGTGCGCATCGGAGACGCCGTCAGCATGGAAGCCAGCGTCGATGGCGTGACGATCCACGCCGAGGGCGTGGCCATGGGTGCCGGCGATACCGGCGCGCGGCTCAAGGTCCGCAACGCCTCGTCGGGCAAGGTGCTCGATGCGATCGTGAGCGGCCCCGGCACCGTCGCGGTCCTGCCGTGAACGAAATCCGAACCAGGTCACACTTCACGGCCCGGGGCCGGCTAAAGTTCGCCCGCCGACCGCCGATAAAGGTCTGACGGAAAAAATGATCCGAGGGATACACCCATGACGACGACCATCAAACCCGGCCTCCAGGCCCCGCAGCCGCAGGTGCAGCTCCGCACCCAGAACCCGGCCGCCGGTTCCGCCGGTTCGACCCAGGGCACCGGTTCGGTGCGCCCGAGCGACGACAGCGTCAAGATCACGGATTCGGCCAAGGCGCTCGACGCCGCGAGCCGCGGGGACGACATCGACACGAAGCGCGTGGACGAGATCCGCTCCCGCCTCGCCGATGGCACCTACAAGCCCGACGCCCAGGCCATCGCCAGCAAGTTCCTCGCGCTGGAAGGCCAGATGGGCGGTGGCAAGGCATGACCGGCCCGCTCGGCCCCGACTTCGATGCCGCGCTCGTCGCGGTCATGGGCGACCTCGCCCGTGAGGTCGACGCCCTGCATGCCAGCCTGGTCGAAGAGCGCATGGCCCTAGGCCAGGCGGATCCGCAGGCGCTGGAAGCCGCCGGCCGGGCGAAAGGCAAGCTGCTCGACCGGATCGAGAAACTCGACGTGGAGCGTCGCCAGTTGGGCGACGCGGCCGGCATCGACAGCCTCCTCGACCCGCGTTGGCTGCACACCCTCGAGCGCCTGGGCGAATGCAGGCAGCTCAATGAAGTGAACGGCCGTATCGTCGCCCAGCGAATGGGCCACGTCCGCCAGGCACTCGCCCTGATCTCCGGCGAATCGCCGGGCGGCTCGACCTACGGCCGCAACGGCGTGGCGAAAGTGAATCTTCGTTCCGCGACCCTTGCACAGGTTTGACCGGAACGAAGCAGCGACACTCAAGGCTCACCCAGACGGCGCAAGAAGGAAGCAATGGCAGCACATCCCCAGCCGGCAGCGGTGAACGACGACGGTATCCTCCCCATCGTCCGTGTGCCCATCCTGGACAAGAAGCAGTCCCTGTTCGCTTATGAACTGCTCTTTCCCCGGCCGATCGGCAGCGATATCGACGCCGCTTCGCTCGCCCATACACAAGCGACGCTCAGCGCGATCGCCGACGGCAGCCTGAAGCGCCTCGTCCGCGACAACCGCGCGTTCCTGCACATGTCGCGCGACCTGCTGTTGCAGCACGCCGACATCCTGCGCCACAACGCGCGGCTCGGTGCCAGCATCAGCGCCGATGTCGGCACCGACGAACAACTCCTGGTGAAACTCCGCGAACTGAAAGGCCATGGCTGCCTCTTCATGCTCGAGGATTTCAACCTGCCCGCCGATCCGGAACACCGGGCCGGCGTCGATGCCTTGCTGCGCATCGTACAATTCGCGAAGGTGGCGGTGGACCATCGTCACCCCGTGGCCGCCCGCGCGCACATGGACTACGTGCACGCGTTCGGCGTGAAGGTGATCGTCACCGGCGTCGATACGCACGAAACCTTCGTCGACTACGCCGACCAGGACGTCGACGGTTTCCAGGGCAAGTACCTGCTCCGCCCGGAACGCGTCGACATGCCACGGCTCAGCCCGAGCAAGCTCGGCGTGCTTCGCCTCATGGGTGCGTTGCAAGATCCCGAGAACGGCCCCGTCGAACTCGGCAAGATCATCCGCGACGACGCCATCCTCAGCTACAAGCTGCTGGGTTGCGTGAACTCCGCGTACTTCGCCCTGCCCCGCCAGCTGAAGTCGGTGGAACAGGCGGCGGTGTTCTTCGGCGTCAACCGCATGCGCAACTGGATCTTCACCATGGCCGTATCGGGCATGGACGAGCGTCCGCCGGAATTGCTCCGCCTTGCCCTGATCCGCGCGCACATGTGCGAGAAGCTCGCGCGAGCCATCAAGCCCGAACTGCAGGAAATGGCCTTCACGGCCGGCTTGTTCTCATTGCTGGACACGCTCATGAACGTGTCCATGGCCTACGTGCTCGAACACCTGCCGCTGGCGATCGAGATCCGCGAGGCCCTGCTCGAAGGAACCGGCCCGTTCGCCCCGATCCTCGACCAGATTCGCCATTGGGAACAGGGCGAACTGGAAAGCGACACGGCGCTACGCGAGCAACACGTGCATACGATGGCGGCGATGTACGTGGAGGCTGCGAACTGGGCCGACCACGTCTACTCCTTCGCCGACGGCACGGCGGCCGTCGAAGCCGAGGCCTGAACCCGCCAGATCGCGAGCCCCGCGCCCAGCACGGCCACCAGCAACCAGACGCTGGCCGTCATCGCGTCGCCAGCCAGCCACATGACGCCGGCGACGGCGGATACCACCACCGCACCGATGCCGATGGCGAACAGCACGTCGTTACGTAGACGACTGGTGCAAGCGAGCAGCAGCGAGCCGAGTATCGCCAGCACGAAAGAACCCCCGCGCGCGAGCATGACGGCGCCCGGCGGTTCGGGCAGCGCGGGCAGTACGTCGAGCAGGCTGCGCTCGCCCACCTGTACGTCGAAGCCATCGTCGCCATCGCGGCTGGCGGCCGGCACCAACTTATCGCCGTCGATGCGGGCCAGCACGGTCATGGGTTGCAAAGGCACCGCTTCCCAGCTGACGCGCAGATCGCCCAGGCGGGGATTGGCCGGCTTGGCGCTCGTGACCAACGCATCGCCGGCGCGCTGGAAGGTGGCGGCGAGGTTCGGCGGCAGCTTCTTCTCGTCCGGCGGAACGGTCACGCGTCCCGGGAACGCACGCAGGATCGTTTCGGACAGCTTGAAGTTACCCAGCTTCACCTCGCCCGCTTCGAATTGCCTGCCCTGTATCGGAAAGGCGCCCGGATTCACGTGCCCGGCTGGCTTGGCGAAATTCGTGGCGTCGACCGGGCGGTCCACCCAGTCGAGTTCGTAGTGGGAGGCGCCACCCACGGTGATCTCGCGCCACTGGAACATCTCCACGTGGCGGATGAGGATCGGCGATTCCGCGCGGATGTCGAATTCCGGGTCGCGTGGTGCTTCGACGATCAATGGCATGCCGCTGACACGGGTGAGCGCACCGTATTGCCCGGACGCCGGACGCCCCTCCGCGCCGAGGTCGAGCACCGGCGAGCCGTGCCGGGCCAGCGCGGCGGTGTAATCCATCACGCGGCGTTCGTTCCACGCGACGAGGCCCAGGCCGGCCAGCAGCAACACGGCGCCGGCCAGCCGGGTCCCCAAGGCCATCCCCGTCTGGTTCATCCCGTAATTCGATGACATCCTGCCCCCATCCCCTGCTCGCCTAGACATCGAGCCCGGCCAGTCGCCCAAGCGTATCGGCCGCCCTATAGCGGCCCTTATCGTCTTTCTCCACCTTCGCCAGCGCGCAGTCGTGATCGTGCGTGAAGAACAGCTTCACGCCACGCGCGATCTTGTCGTCGAGGAAGGCCTTTTTCTCGTCGATGAGCTTCTCTGGCCAGCGGTCGTATCCCATCGTCACCGGTAGGTGCACCCAGGCGCGCCCGGGAATGAGGTCGGCGCAGAACGCCACGCCACCCACTTCGGCAAGCATCAGCCCCGGCGTGTGTCCTTCGGAGAATTCGAAGCGCACGGACTCGCCCAGCGAAGATGGCTTGCCCTCTTCCACCCGTTCCAGCCGGCCGCTCTCTTCCAGCAACCGGACGATGTCCGGAACGAAAGAGGCGCGATCGCGCGGATGCGGGTCCCTGGCGCGTTCCCAATGCGCCGCCCCGACGAGGAAGCGCGCGTTCGGGAACAGCAGCCGTGCCGGTTCGCCTTCCGCCCATGGGGCGAGCAAACCGCCGGCGTGGTCGAAATGCAGGTGCGAAAGCACCACCGCGTCGATGTCTTCATGGCCCAGGCCCGCCTCGGCGAGCGAGTCGAGCAGCACGTGCCTCTCCTCCACCACGCCGTAGCGCTCGCGCATCGCAGGCTCGAAGAACGCGCCGATACCCGTCTCGAAGAGCACGTTGCGACCGTCCAGCCCGGTGACGAGCAGGCAACGGCAGGCCAGCGGAATCCGGTTCTGTTCGTCCGGCTCGATCCAGCGCGCCCACATGGCGCGCGGCGCATTGCCGAACATGGCGCCGCCGTCGAGCTTTTGCGAATTGCCGATCAGTGACCAGAGCTTCATGGGACGGATTTTACCGCACCGACCTTGCCCAGGCCCGATGGACGGCGCGGATCGGTGGCGGCATCCAGCGTGTTGGTCCGGTGATCCCAGGTGACCACGTTCATGAAACCCCACGGCGACCGGTTCCTCAATACGTGGCCCATGTCCGTGAGCGCCTTGGCCGTGGCCTCGTCGAACGCCCCCGCTTCCACGTCCACGCGATCGGGCAGGTATTGATGGTGGTAGCGCTTCTGCGCCGTGATCTGGGAAGCGCTCTTGCCGTCGATGAAGGCAAGGATACCTTCGAGCACCTGCGTGATGATGGTCGAGCCACCCGGTGAGCCGATCACCGCGGTGCGATCGGCACCGAAGACGAAGCTGGGCGACATCGACGAAAGCATGCGCTTGCCCGGCTCCGGAGCGTTGGCCAGGGCGCCGCGCAGGCCGAAGGCATTGGGCTGGCCCGGGACCAGGGCGAAGTCGTCCATTTCGTCGTTGAGCACGACGCCCGTGCCCTCGGCGACGAAGCCCGAGCCGAATTCCAGGTTCACCGTGAGCGTGGACGCCACCATGTTGCCGTCGGCGTCGATCACGGAAAAATGCGTGGTGTGCATGCCCGGGTCGGCCGACATGGCCGTGGGCAGCAAATCGGACGGCGTCGCCTTGTCCGGCGAGATGGTCGCGCGCAGGCCGTCCGCGTAGTACTTCGACAGCAGCATGTCGAGCGGCATCTTCACGAAGTCCGGGTCGCCGAGGTATTCGTTGTGATCGCGGAAGGCCCGTCGCATCGCCTCGATGGTCAGGTGCGTGGCGTGGGCCACGTCGAGCTTGCCGAGGTCGAAACCGGCGAGGATGTTGAGCACTTCGGCAATCGCCACGCCACCCGACGATGGCGGCGGCGCGGTGACGATGCGATAGCCCTTGTAGTCGACGCTCAGCGGCTCGCGCTCCTTAACGCGGTAGGCCTCCAGGTCGGCGGCCGTCCAGTTGCCACCGGCACCGCGCGAGGCGGAGACCAGCAGCTTCGCGGTCTCGCCTTTGTAGAAACCGTCGGCGCCCTTGGCGGCAAGGCGTTCCAGCGTCTTCGCGAGGTCGGGCTGGCGCAAGGTCCAGCCCTGCGCGGGCACCTTGCCATCAGGCAGGTAGATCGCCGCCGATGCGGGGTAGCGCGCCAGGACGTCCTTGCGGTCTTCGATGGTTCCGATGAAACGCGCGTCGGGCTGGAAGCCCTCCTTCGCGATCCGGATCGCCGGGGCCAGCGAGGCGGACAAGGGCAGCTTGCCGTAATGCCCGGCCATCCAGGCCAGGCCCGCGGGCTCACCCGGAATGCCCGCCGACAGCGGACCGTTGGTCGACACGTCGCGGTTCGGTTTGCCGTCCGTGCCGACGTAGGCCTTCATGTCCACGGCCTTCGGCGCCGTTTCGCGGGCATCGATGAAAACGTCGCGCCCATCGGACGCCTTGTGCAGCAGGGCCATGAAACCACCGCCGATGCCGGAACTCTGCTGCTCCACCACGGCCAGTGTCGACGACACCGCGACGGCCGCGTCGAACGCGTTGCCGCCCTTGGCGAGTACTTCGAATCCGGCATTCGTGGCCAGGAAATTGGCGCTGGCGATCGCGGCCTGCCCGGGACCCCGTGAAGCGGGAGCATCCTTGGCGGCAGCGTGGCCGGCACCGACGACGAGGAACAGGCTCGTGGCAAGTACGCGCCACGACGGAGCATGGACCATGGGGAATTCTCTCCGGGAGGGATATCGCTATCCCTGAGATTAACCCATGACGCCCGTGAAGCGTTTACGAAGCGGCCTTCGCCATCAGGTGTTCGTACTTGAGCATGAGTTGTTCGCGCGTTTCCACATGGTCGGGATCGTGCGGGATGCACTCCACCGGGCACACCTCGACGCATTGCGGATTGTCGAAGTGGCCGACGCACTCGGTGCACAGGTTCGGATCGATCACGTAGTACTGCTCGCCCAGCGAGATGGCCTTGTTCGGGCACACGGGCTCGCAGACGTCGCAGTTGACGCAGGTATCGAGGATAAGCAGGGACATTTCCGCATTTTACCCTACCTGCGTCCGCCCGGCCGCGATGGAAGCCGACCTGGCTAGAAAGCCCACCTGGCAGGAGCCGCGCCCTGGTGGGAGCCGACCCTGTCGGCGATTGGGTGCTTGCCCCGCCCCCTGTGGGAGCCGACCTTGTCGGCGATGGGTGCTTGCCTCGAACTGGCCCGCTGCCGCGGGATCGCCGACAAAGTCGGCTCCCACAGGCTCGGCTCTCACAGGCTCGGCGGCCACCAGGCTCGGCTTGCCACCAGGCTCGGCTGCCACCAGGGACGCGGCGCCACGGAGCGCCACTCGCCCGGCGGGCGCGCAAAAAAAGGGCGCCGCGAGCGGCGCCCTTCATGCGAACCGGCAACCCGGCTCGATTACATCGCGACGAAGCGGAACGTCGCGCCGCTCGGGCCCACGGCGTCGGCGACGCGCTGCTGGTCGGCCTGGTCACCGATGAACAGCACGATCACGTTCTTGAACGAGCCCGGGTTCGCGCCCTTGAAGGCCTCGACCATCAGGTCGGCCGTCTTGGCCGACTCCGGGCCGCCGAACACGAGCATGTTGCCCGGGGTGACGCCACGGGCGACGGTGCCCTGCACGTTCTCGAGCTGGCGGGCACGGCCGTCCTGGCCGGCCTGGTCGTCGCCGGCCGGCACGAAGTACGGGAACGGACGATCGGCCGTCATGCCCTGCATGTTCTTCCGCACGATCTGGCCGAAATACTGGCTCCAGGCCTTGGTATCGGTCGGATTGGTCGGCTTCGCGACAGCGGCTTCCTGCTGCGTGGCAGCCTGGTCGGTGTCTTCGGACTTGTTGCAGGCCGAGAGGGCCAGGGCGGCGGTCAGGGCCACGGACGCGGCGAGGACGAACTTACGCATGATGATCACCTTTGGTTTCAAGAGTTGCGCCAGCGCTGGCGCATGGCCTGCTGCACCGCCGGATGCACGAAGCCGGAAATATCGCCACCCAGGCGACCGATTTCACGCACGAGCGAGGAGGAGATGAAGCTGTATTGCTCCGCCGGGGTCAGGAACAGCGTCTCGGCCTGGGGAATCAGGTGACGGTTCATGCTGGCGAGCTGGAACTCGTATTCGAAATCCGACACGGCGCGCAGGCCGCGCAGGATCACGCCCGCGCCGATCTCCGTGACGAAGTGGGCGAGCAGGCAGTCGAAGCCACGCACTTCCACGTTCGGCAGGTCGGCCAGGGCCAGGCGGGCCAGCGCTATGCGCTCGCCCAGGCTGAAGCCCGGGCCCTTGTTCCGGCTTTCCGCGACGGCGACCACGATGCGATCGAACAGCGGCGCCGCCCGCGACACGAGGTCGGCATGGCCGTTCGTGATGGGATCGAACGTGCCGGGATAAACGGCGAGACGCGGATTGGCCGGCAGAGGGGTCATGGATGGCGGGTCGGGAGAAAACGCGGGCTAGCTTAACGGATCGGCAGGTGTGCGGCGATAGAGGGCGTAGGTCACCTCCCCTGCCTGCCCCTGGCGGTGCGGCAGCCAGTTGTCCGGCAAGGCGAAGACGGCGCCACGGGGCGACTCCACGTAGATCCACGCGTGCGCCGCCAGCCAGCCGCCTCGTTCCAGCGCACGTGCCGTATCCGCCCACGTGTCCAGGGCGAACGGTGGATCGAGCAAGACGAGGTCGAACAGCCGCGCCGCTCCGCCCAGCCACCGGCTGGCATCGTCGCCCACCACTTCCCCGGATACCTTGAAGCGCGCCAGGTTAGCCTTCAACGCGGTCGCCAGGCGTGGCTCGCGCTCCACGAAGGTGACCGCCGCGGCACCGCGCGACAGCGCCTCGATGCCCAGCGCACCGGTGCCGGCGAACAGATCGAGGCAGCGCGCTCCACCCACCACGGGTTGGAGCCAGTTGAACAAGGTCTCGCGAACGCGCTCCGGCGTGGGCCTCAGGCCCGGCAGGTCGGGGACTTCGATCCGTGAATTGCGCAGGGTTCCGCCGATGACGCGGATGCGGCCGGGAGCGCTCATCGCTCAGCGGCCAGTGAGGGCGGGGGTGATAGCATTCGCCTATTGTCTTTGAATCCTTCGCGCAATGCTCAAGTTCTGGAAGAAGAAGCCCGCCGAACCCGAGACCGCCGAGTCTCCGGCCGCAGAGGAGCGCGTCGACCGGACCGCCGACCCCGCGTCGGCCGAGGTCGGCTCCGCCATCGCCGAGACGCTGGCCGAGACCGCCGCGCCGGAACCCCAGGCTCCCGAGATCGAACCGGAGGCGGAGGAAACCGCCGTCGTCGAGGCCGCGCGCGAAGCCGAACAGCACAATGCGCAGCCGGCCCGGCGCAGCTGGCGCGAGCGCCTCTCCGGAAGCGGTTTCGCCAAGAGCCTGACCTCGCTCTTCGTGCGTCATCCCAAGCTCGACGACGACCTCCTCGACGAGCTGGAAACCTCGCTGATCACCGCGGACGTCGGCGTCGAAGCCAGCTCCCGCCTGGTGGAGGATCTGCGCAAGCGCATGCACAAACGCGAGTTCGCCGATTCCGGCGAGCTGCTCAAGGCGCTGCGCAACGAACTGGTCTCCCTGCTGAAGCCCGTCGAGAAACCGCTCGACGTCTCCACGGCCTCGCCCTTCGTGATCCTCACCGTCGGCATCAACGGCGTGGGCAAGACCACCACCATCGGCAAGCTCGCGCGGCGCTACACCGACGAAGGCCGCGGCGTGATGCTCGCCGCCGGCGATACCTTCCGCGCCGCCGCGGTCGAGCAACTGAAGACCTGGGGCGAGCGCAACAAGGTGCCCGTGGTCTCGCAAGGCCAGGATGCCGATTCGGCCAGCGTGATCTTCGACGCCTTGCAAGCGGCGCGGTCGCGCGGAACGCAGGTGTTGATCGCGGACACCGCCGGCCGCCTGCACACCCAGGGCGGGCTGATGGATGAACTGGGCAAGATCGCCCGCGTCATGAAGAAGCTGGACACGGCGGCACCACACGAAGTGTTGATGGTGATCGATGGCACCACCGGGCAAAACGCCATCAGCCAGTTGCGCCAGTTCCGCGACACCGCCGGTGTCACCGGCCTTGTCGTCACCAAGCTCGACGGCACCGCCAAGGGCGGCGTGATGTTCGCGCTCGCCCGAGAATTCGGCCTGCCGATCCGCTACGTGGGCCTCGGCGAAACGGCTACCGACCTGCGCGTATTCGATGCTGAGGCGTTCGTGGATGGCCTGCTCCCGGCGAGCCTCGGCGGCTGAGTGAAGGCGATGGCGCAGGATACGCGGCGATGAACCGTCGACTGCGGATCGGGCTCTACGCGGCCGGCGGCACGATCGTCGTGCTCGTGCTGGCCGCGTTCATCGCCACGTACGTGGTGCTCCAACCCGAGCGTTTCACCGCCTTGCTGCAATCCCGCGCCAGCGCCGCCGGCCTCGATCTCACCCTGGCCAGTCCCGCCAGCCCCACCCTCTGGCCGAAACCAGCGCTGGAACTGGAAGGACTCACATTGCGCGCCGAAGGTGCCGGCACGCCGATGATCGTCGCCTCGCGCGGAAAGCTCGTTCTTCCCTGGCGCACCTTGACCGGCGGAGGCACGCGGATCTCCCGGCTGGAGGTCGAGGGCGCGCGCATCGACCTGAATGCGGTATCCGCCTACCTCGACACCCTGCCCTCGCGCCCGTCCACGGCGGGAGCGATCCTGCCGACCATCGACGCGGGCTTCCGCGTCAGCCGCGGCACGCTCACCCGCGGCAACCAGCTCTTCCTCTCCAACGTGGACATCGATGCTGGCCGGCTGGCGAATGGACGTCCATTCAACCTTTCGCTCGCCGCCAGCACGGCGGGCGATTCGCCGTACACGCTGGACCTGGAGACCACGCCGAGCCTGGCACGTGGCGTCCTCACGCTCAACGACCTCGTACTCGAGGTGGCGAGCAAACCCACCTTCTCGACCATGTTGCGCGGGGACGCCACGTGGCGTGGCGGCGCGGACGTCGGCGCTTCGCTGGCTGGCCGCATGACGCGCGCATCGAGCACGCCGTACGACATCGTGCTCGATGTCACGCCGGCCAACCAGCAGGATCCGCTTTATATCGCGATCAAGCTCGACGGTGACAACGACCACGCCGACCTGCGCATTCCACCGATCGCGTTCGCCGAATGGTGGAGCGGAATCAACGCCGGTGGCTCGCCCACGCTGCCGCCCTTGCTCGGGACCGTCGACGCGAAGGCCGTCGATGCCGGCCCGGTGCACGTGAAAGGATTGCGCATCCGCGCCACGCCCAGCGTTCCCGCCACGGCGTCGTCGAGTGCGAACGCCAGGCCCAGCGTGTCTCCATGAATACCTTCGCGCGCGAACTGCTCCGCTGGTACGACCACCACGGACGCAAGGACCTGCCCTGGCAGCACCCACGCGATGCGTATCGCGTGTGGTTGTCGGAGATCATGCTGCAGCAGACCCAGGTGATCACGGTCATCGGTTATTTCCAGCGCTTCGTGGAACGCCTGCCGAGCCTTGCGGCCCTGGCCGAGGCCGACGAAGACACGGTGCTCGCCCTGTGGTCCGGCCTCGGTTATTACCGTCGTGCGCGGTTCCTGCATCGGGCGGCGCAGCTGTGCGTCGAACGACATGGTGGCGAACTGCCACGCGACCTCGACGCGTTGATCGCCCTACCCGGCATCGGCCGTTCCACGGCGGGCGCGATCCTCGCCCAGGCGCACGGGTTACGCTTTCCCATCCTCGACGGCAACGTGAAGCGCGTGCTCTCGCGATATCACGGCGTCGCCGGTTTTCCCGGTGAAAGCGCGGTCGAGAAACAGCTCTGGCGGCATGCCGACGAGCACACGCCGGAAGAACGGACGGCCGACTACACCCAGGCCATCATGGACCTGGGCGCCACGGTCTGCGCACGTAGCAAGCCGCTGTGCCTGCTGTGCCCACAAGCCGCCTCGTGCGTTGCCCATCGCGACGGTCTCACCGCCACGCTGCCCACCGCCAGGCCCGGCAAGAAGGTGCCGACGCGCTCGCTCGCCATGTTGCTCCTGCGCGACGCGGGCGGCCGCATCCTGCTAGAGAAGCGCGGCCCGCAAGGCGTGTGGTCGGGCTTGTGGAGCCTGCCCGAGGCGGCGGACCCCGATGCGGCCGGCAGCGTGGCATCCGCCTTCGCCCGCGTCGGCGATGCGGACCCGTTGCCGGCGTTCACCCATGTGTTCAGCCATTACAAGCTGGACGTATCGCCCATCCTGTTCGACCATGCGGCCCCACTCGCCGCCGTGGCGGACCGGGCCGACCGCCGCTGGTGCGGCCGCGACGAGATCGCGGCGCTCGGCCTGCCGGCCCCGGTACGCACGCTGCTCGACAATCTTCCGGAGATATCCCCATGACGCGCCAGGTCCACTGCGTGAAACTCGGCCGCGACGCCGAAGGCCTCGATTTCGCCCCCTGGCCCGGCGAACTCGGCAAGCGCATCTACGAGAACGTCTCGAAGGAAGCATGGGCCCAGTGGCTCGCCCACCAGACCATGCTGATCAACGAGATGCGGCTCTCCCCGCTCGATCCGAAGACGCGCGGCTTCCTCAGCGGCGAGATGGAGAAATACTTCTTCGGCGGCGACGTGGTCCAGCCGGCCGGCTACGTTCCGCCCGAACGGGACGCTTGACGCAGACGCTCCCAGCGGATTTAATACGCGGCTCCACTCGCCGCAACGCTCGTTGCAGGCACCCGTGGCCGAGTAGCTCAGTTGGTAGAGCAGGGGATTGAAAATCCCCGTGTCGGCGGTTCGATTCCGTCCTCGGCCACCATCTCTTTCTTCATCCCGTCAGATCTTTACGTCCTTGCCCGGCTCGGTCGCGCATTGTCGCCATACCGACGCGAACAGGTCCGCTTCATCGGCGGGCGGCGTGCCCGCACCTTGCCCGCTCTCGTCACGCATCAATCGCCGCGCACGCTCTTCCATGACACCGCGCAAGCGATCACGTGTCTCCTGTCCGCAGGGGGTGCGCGGTTTCCAGTCGGAAAGCGCGTTGATACGAATGATGAGGCGATCCACATGCGGCTGACGATCCTCGGGGGCCGCCTTCTCCGCATCGATCCGGATCGATCGCCCATCGGCGATCATTTCACGCAGGTCGCTACCGTCGGCCTCCAATGCCTTGGCATCGGCCTCGCGCGCACGGTGCGACGCCGTGAAGGCGAGCATCGCCGTCGTCGCCGAGGCGATGAACGCGATCGCGATCACGATCAATGCGATCTTGCGGCCATTGCGCCCGCTCTCGGATGCCTTGTCGCCATGTGTCGCCATGCAAGCCTCCGCCAATCGTCCGGGACCGCTCATTGTGCCTCACCCGCCCGATATCGACACAGGTCACGACACCGACTTGGGCGCACCGCTATAGTCGGGCGATCGTCCCGCAGAAGCAGGTAGCCATGACCCTTCTCCCTCGCATCGCCCTCGCCCTTTCCATTGCGGCGACCGTCCTCCCCGCCGCGGCGGCCGACCTGAAAGTGATGACGTTCAACGTCCGCACGATGACCGGCAAGGACGGCGCCAATGGCTGGGACAAGCGCCGCGACCTGTTCGCCGACACCATCCGCCTGTTGCATCCCGACGTCATCGGTACGCAGGAGCTGTACAAGCAACAGGGCGACGACACGGTGGAGCGCCTGCCGGAATACACATGGTTCGGCCGCGACCGCTTCGGCGCCCACGGCGACGAGCACATGGGCATCTTCTACCGGAAGGACAGCCTGAAAGTGATCGAATCCGGCGACTTCTGGCTCTCGGATACGCCGGACAAGGTGGCGAGCATCACCTGGGGTAACGTCTTTCCGCGCATGGTGAATTGGGCGTTGTTCGAACGAACCAGCGACCACAAGCGCTTCTACCTGCTGGACACGCATTTCCCCTATCGCGACCAGGACGAAGACGCCCGCTCGCGCAGCGCGCGCGAAATCGCCGCGTGGATCGCGAAGCTGCCAGCCAACGTGCCGGTGATCCTCACCGGCGACTTCAACACCGGCCCGGACAGCGAAACGCACAAGTCGCTCACCGCTTCGCTGAAGGATGCTTGGAACACCGCGCCGAAGCAGGACGGCCCTGCGGAGACGTTCCACGACTTCACCGGCAAGGCGACGAAACGGATCGACTGGATCCTCTACCGAGGTGTCGAGGCGACGTCGGTCAAGACCGTCACCTCATCGAAGGATGGGCGCTATCCGTCGGATCATTTTCCGGTGCAGGCCGACTTCACGCTTTAAGGCGAAGGCTCAGCCGCCGGGAACCGGCGCTTGCGGTGCCGCCGGCGGCTGCGGCGCCACGGGAGGCAACGGCGGCGTCTTCGGCGGCACGGGCGTGTATTGCGCCGATGCCATGCGCCAACCGTCGGCACCCTTGACGACGCTGGCGCCGAGGGTCAGGTGCCGCTGCATGCCTTTCACCGTGAAGACGACGGTACCCGTGACGAAGGCGCTGTTGCCGTGGACGCGTGCTTTCACGTCGTCGAATGACATAGGTGGCATTTCGCCCTTCTTTTCCGGGGCATAGAAACCAAGCACGGCGTCGTGCTCGTCCACTTCCCCGCGCGGCGATACCTCGACGAAATCGGGCAGCAGGATCGCGCGCAGAGCGGCAAGATCGAAGTCGTGTTCCGCTTTCATGTAGCGGGCGACCGCGGCCTCGGGCGTGCCCTCGGCGGCGGCGGCCGTTCCGGCAAGCGGAAGGAACGCGAGGGACAGCAGGGCCGTTCTGTATGGCGACATGAGCGTCTCTCGTCATCGGGATGTTGCCGGATCATCCGGCGTGACCGATCCGCGCGCATGGCCCGTTCGTCACCCTCCGTTCCGGCGTGCCTGCCGCTCGGCCGGGCGGCGGCGAAGGTAGCGCACGCGCCTGCGGACTCCGGCGGACCCGAGCACCGCGACGGTTTTCACCCGTATGCGCGGCGCCGGGAAGACCCGCTGGGCCAGGAGGATGCCCCAGCGATCGAAGCTGCGGTCGAAAGCCACCGCCACGGCGATCACCACCGCGAAGGTGGCCGGCACGGTAAGCATCGCGGCGACGGTGGGATCGGCTGCGAACCGCTCGTTCATGACCACGAAGAACCACGCCGAGAAACTGAGCAGGATCGGCAGGTGCACCAGATAGAACGCATAGGAAATACGCCCCATGAACTGCGCCGGGCGGCTTTGCAGCACCCGGTCGAGCACGCCGCACCTCACCACGTAGAGCAGGAGCACGCCGCCCAGCACGTTGAAGAAGGCTTTTCGCTCGTTGTCGGCCAACGGCAGGACGCGTGTCCAGTCGTACCACGGCGAGACATCGAATCCTCCACAAACCACCGCCACCACCACCGCTGCCGCGAGCAGCGGTTTCGACATCGTCAGGCGCGCTTCGCCCACGTGGCTGCCCGCCAGGAAGGCGGCGTAATACGGCCAGTCGTGCGGAAAAAACCAGGCGAGGCCGGCGACGGCGAGCACAAAGCCAAGTCCGCCCCGCCGCCCGGGCAGGTTCAGCGAACGGTAGGCGAAGACGAACATCGAGCCCAGCAACTCGATCTTCATCGTCCACAGCGTGGGATTGAAATGCGACCAGCCGCCCAGGATGGTCCGGTACGTGCCGTCCCGCAGCGCCTCGACAAGATCGGGTGGCTCTTTCCAGAAGTCGGCGATCCAGGTGGAACCCGACAGCCAGCCCGCCTCCGCGGCGTGGCTCCAGTCCATCCGCATGACGAGCCACGCGAACATCACGGAGCCGAAGATCGGCACGCCAAGACGCAGGTAACGGCGTGACGCGCGCAGGCGGAATATCCCCAGGTCGCCGGTTTCGAGGAACGACTTGGTGAGCACGTAGCCACTGAGCACGAAGAAGATGCATACCGCGAACTGGCCGTTCCACAGCACGGCCAGGGGTGGGAACGCGATGACATGGTCGACCACGCCATGCATGGCCCCGGGCGTCGTCGTATCCGGGTAGATATAGGCGAAGCCACCCGGCAGGAAGGCCAGGAACAGGTGGCACAACAATACGTTCGCCGCGGCGAGCCCACGCAGGCCGTCCGCCGAGAGGTCCTTGACCATCGCCCTTCCCGTCGAAAACGACCATGGGAACAAGCCGGCCTTGGCTCACGGGTGAACGCAGGATATTTCGTTCGGGTACGCTTCGGGAAGGTGAGCGTGGCGTGAGGGCCGGGGAGGCCATCGCCATGTGCCGACGACGATCATCACTCTTGAAGGGGTATTTCAATGCGACGACTACTTGCCGCCCTCATGGTCTGCCTTGTCGCGCTGTGCGCGCACGCGGGCACGGCGCCTCCCGCCACGGCGTCTTCGTATTTCGACAATACCGGTCGCGACGACGTCCTCTCCGGCGGCGTCAAGACGATCGTCATCGACACGCCCAAGGGCAAGTTCAGGGTGTGGACCAAGCGCGTCGGCAACAATCCCCGCATCAAGGTGCTCCTGCTGCACGGCGGCCCGGGCGCCACGCATGAATATTTCGAGGCCTTCGACAGCTATTTCCCCGGTGAAGGCATCGAGTATTACTACTACGACCAGCTCGGCTCGGCCTTCAGCGACAATCCCAAGGACGAATCGCTGTGGGAGATCCCCCGCTTCGTCGAGGAAGTGGAGCAGGTGCGCACGGCCTTGCACCTGGACAAGGACAACTTCTACCTCCTCGGTCATTCCTGGGGCGGCGTGCTGGCCATCGAGTACGCGTTGAAGTACCCGCAGCACCTCAAGGGGCTGATCATCTCCAACATGATGGACAGCATCCCTGCGTACAACGCCTACGCCAGCAAGGTGCTGATGCCGGCGATGGACCAGAAGAAGCTCGCCGAGGTGAAGCGCCTGGAAGCGGAGCACAAGACCGACGACCCGGCGTACATGGCCCTGCTCATGCCCATGCACTACGAGCAGCATGTCCTGCGCATGCCGGCCGCGCAGTGGCCCGACCCGGTGGAGCGGGCGTTCTCGCGCCTCAACCAGCAGATCTACGTGGCCATGCAGGGCCCCAGCGAGCTGGGCGCCAGCGGCAAGCTGCTGCACTGGGACCGCAGCCAGGCCTTGAAGACCATCAAGGTGCCCACCCTGGTGATCGGCGCCCGCTACGACACCATGGACCCCGCCTACATGGAAGCCATGGCGAAGAAGATGCCCGACGCCCGCTTCCTGCTTTGCCCGCAGGGCTCGCACATGGCGATGTACGACGACCAGAAGACGTACTTCGCGGGCCTGGTCAAGTTCCTGAAGGACGTGGACGCCGGCAAGCCGTTGAACTGATGGACGCTCGCACCCGGTCTTCGCTCCTGAGACGCCTTTCTGGCACCATCGTCCGGTTAACGACGCGCCGTGGCGCGCCAGCCGGATGCTCAAGCCCATGAATTTGCAAGCCAATTACGAACAGATCCCGCTCAAGGACTACGCCGAGCGGGCCTATCTCGATTACTCCATGTACGTGGTGCTGGACCGCGCCCTGCCCTTCGTGGGCGACGGGCTGAAGCCGGTGCAGCGCCGCATCATCTATGCCATGAGCGAGCTCAGCCTCGCCGCCACGGCCAAACCGAAGAAGTCGGCGCGCACCATCGGCGACGTCATCGGCAAGTTCCATCCGCATGGCGATTCGGCCTGCTACGAGGCCATGGTCCTCATGGCCCAGCCCTTCTCCTACCGCTACCCGTTGGTGGATGGCCACGGCAACTTCGGCTCGCCGGACGATCCGAAGAGCTTCGCGGCCATGCGCTACACCGAGTCGCGCCTCACGCCGATCGCGGAAGTGCTCCTGTCCGAGCTCGGCCATGGCACGACCGACTGGGTGCCGAACTTCGACGGCACGCTCGAGGAACCCTCCTGGCTGCCGGCGCGCGTACCGCACGTGCTGCTGAACGGCTCCATGGGCATCGCGGTGGGCATGGCCACCGATATTCCGCCTCATAACCTGCGCGAGGTCGCCAGCGCCTGCATCCGCCTGCTCGACGACCCGGACGCGACGATCACCGACCTCTGCGAGCACGTGCACGGGCCGGACTACCCGACCACGGCCGAGATCATCACGCCGCGCCGCGAGATCCTCGCGATGTACCAGAACGGCACCGGCTCGATCCGCGCCCGCGCCGTGTACGAGCGCGATGACGGCAATATCGTCATCACCGCCCTTCCGCACCAGGTCTCCCCCTCGAAGATCCTCGAGCAGATCGCCGCGCAGATGCGCGCGAAGAAACTGCCGATGATCGAGGACCTCCGCGACGAGTCCGACCACGAGAACCCGATCCGCCTCGTGCTCGTGCCGCGTTCGAACCGCGTGGACGTGGAGGAGATGATGCAACACCTCTTCGCCACGACCGACCTGGAGAAGAGCTTCCGCGTCAACCTGAACATGATCGGCCTGGATGGCCGCCCGCAGGTGAAGGACCTGAAGGTCATCCTCAGCGAATGGCTGCGTTTCCGCACCGACACGGTCACCCGCCGCCTGAACCATCGCCTGGGCCGCGTGGAACGGCGCCTCCACCTGCTGGAAGCGCTGCGCATCGCCTACCTCAACATCGACGAGGTGATCCGCATCGTCCGTACCGAGGACGAGCCGAAGCCGATCCTGATGGCGCGCTTCAAGCTGGACGACGAACAGGCCGACTACATCCTCGAGACGAAGCTGCGCCAGCTGGCGCGCCTCGAGGAGTTCAAGATCAACGAGGAACGCGACAAGCTCGAGGAAGAGCGCGCCCGCATCAACGTGTTCCTGAAATCGCCGGCCAAGCTCAAGGGCCTCATCAAGGACGAATTGCGCAGCGACGCCGAGAAGTACGGCGACGAGCGCCGCTCCCCGCTGATCGAGCGCAGCGCCGCGCAGGCACTGGACGAAAGCGCCCTGGTCGTGTCCGAGCCGGTCACCGTGGTGCTCTCGCAGAAGGGGTGGGTGCGCGCCGGCAAGGGTCACGACATCGACGGCGAGGCGCTCTCCTACCGCGATGGCGACAGCCTGCTGGCGGTGGCGCGCGCGCGCACCACTCAACAGGTGGCCTTCATCGACTCCACCGGCCGCGCCTACGCCACGCCCGCGCATACGCTGCCTTCCGCACGCGGTAACGGCGAACCGCTCACCGGCCGGTTCAGCCCGCCGGCGGGCGCGCGCTTCGATGCTGTGGTCGCCGCGGACAACGATACCCGCGTCATCCTGTCCACCGATTTCGGCTATGGCTTCGTCACCCGTTTCGAGGCGCTCACGGGCCGCCAGAAGGCAGGCAAGCAGATCATCTCGCTCAGCGATGGCGCCCGCGTGCTGGCGCCGGCGATCACCGCCGATCCTTCGCGCGACCGTATCGTCGTCGTCACCAGCGAAGGCCACCTGCTGATGTTCTCGGTGGCCGAGCTACCGGAACTGGACAAGGGCAAGGGCAACAAGCTCATCGAGGTGCCCAAGGCCAAGCTGGCCTCGGGCGAAGAGCGCGTGGTCGGCGTCGCCGTGGTCGCCGAAGGCAAGGGCGAGGTCACCCTCTACGCGGGCCAGCGCAAGCTCACCCTTCGCTGGGCCGATCTCGTCGAGTACGGCGGCAACCGCGCCACCCGTGGCGGCGTCCTGCCGCGCGGCCTGCGGCGCGTGGAGCGGATCGAGACGACGGGCTGAGGCCGTGGGCCCCTGCCCGGGGGCCATCGCCGCTGAAGCGGCTCCCACACTGGCGACCCAGGCATGCGTGCGCCTTGTGTGGGAGCCGCTTCAGCGGCGACGCTTCTACAACCGGGTGAAATCCCACGACACCATCCGCCCGTCCTTGTACGGCATCACGCCATGGAACGGCCGTGGGTCGGCATCGAACACCAGTGGCAGGAAATGCCGGTCGCCTTCCCACATGGGAAGATCGTGCAGGCTTTCCAGCGCCACCCATTCCAGCGCGCCCTCGTGGTTCGATTCCAGCGGCGTCCCCTCGAAGCGGGTCACGACGAAGATGAAACCCAGCCAGTCTTCGCCATGCTTGCCGAAGCCGGGCCAGTTCAGGGTGCCGCGCAGGCGCATCTCCAGGCATTCGATGCCCGCCTCTTCCCTGATCTCCCGGCGCATGCACGCGGCGATGTCCTCGCCCGGCTCCATCTTTCCGCCAAGGCCGTTGTACTTGCCCAGGTGGTGGTCGTCCTTGCGGGCGTTGCGGTGGATCATGAGGACGCGCTTGCCGTCCGGCGACAACACATAGCCGAGGGTGGCAACGATAGGCGTATAAGGCATGGCGGTGGTGGAATCGGGGTAAAACGCCGAAGTTTACGCCGTCCACGCGCGAGTGGCGCCTTCGGCCCTTGCACTGCCCCTCCGCCCCGGCGAACATCGACGAATGCTTCATCCTTCCTTCCCCCGAATGCTCCACCATGTCGGCCTTCGCATCCTCGCCCTAGCCGCCCTCACGGGGCTGGCCATGGGCTGTGCGGACCCGGCCGATGCCGTCGATGGCCGCGACGTCGTGTTCGACAGCCAGTCCTATTTCGTGGTCACCGTGGACACGCGCGACGAGGATATCGAGCTCCATTGGCGCAACCCGGACAACGGCCAGCCCTTCAACACCCTGGAGACGCTGAAGACCTGGACCGAAGCCAAGGGGCGCCGCCTGGCGTTCGCCACCAACGCCGGCATCTACGATCGCGAGTTCAAGCCGCTCGGCCTCTACGTCGAGGATGGGAAGACTATCGTCCCGCTCAACCTCGTCCACGGAAATCCGCGCTCGGGAAATTTCTCGCTGCTGCCCAATGGCGTCTTCGCCGTGTACGAGGATGGCAGCGCGGAAGTGCGCACGAGCGAGGCCTTCCGTGGCGCCGGCCGGAAACCTCGCTGGGCGACCCAGTCGGGGCCGATGCTGGTGATCGACGGCGAGATCAACACGCAGTTCGACAATGGTTCGGACAGCATGAAATGGCGCAGCGGCGTCTGTGCCAAGACCTCGCATGACGTCGTCTTCGTGGTCAGCCGGGCGCCCGTGAATTTCCACAGCTTCGCCCGCCTGTTCCGCGACGAGATCGGGTGCCGCGATGCGCTCTTTCTGGACGGGACGATTTCCCAGGCGTACACGCCCGACGACGGCTACGTGGGCGCGCCTGCGTTCATGACCAAGCCCTACGCGGGCATGATCGCGGTGTTTCCGAAACGACGTTAGGTGGCGTCAATTGTAGGGAATCATCAATGCCAGACGGTCTTTCCAGCCGACCCGGGCCTTCGCCGACAAGGAACGGTCCGGCGGTCGCAGGTGATTCGCGCAGTTGGGCCCATTGAAGCACGTGTTCCATCCGGCTTCGTAAATCACGTGATAGGGAAGTTTGCGCCCCGCGTTTTCGCTTAGAGGCAACTCCCAGATGATCTCGTAGCTTGGATTCAATGTGGAAGCCAGCGGCGTGGCCTGGGCAAGGCTACCCTCGTGACCACGCGCATTGATCCAACGGTAGATCGCGGGCACATCGGGTGTCCAACGGGTGGTCCGATAGAACACCGTATCGGCATTGGTGCGAGTCTGCACCAGTCGCATCTGCGATTGGGCCGTGTCCGTCTTCGCTCGTACGACATTGAGGTTGAAGTTGATACTCGGTGTGATCTTGCCCGTCGTATCGATGGATGCGCCCGCCTGCGCATTGCCCCCGACGATGAACCGCTCGGCCAGCGATACCGTCACCACGCCGTCGGTGGAATCGGCGGGATACAACGTGCGCAATCGTACCTGCCGGGGGCAGCTGGGAAGTTCCGCGTCACCGGGGCCGTCACAGACGAAGACATGGGTATTGCCCGTATCGGGAAACGTCGAATTCAGTGGCCATGCTGTCAGCAGTTCGTCGTGGGCGACGGGTCCCCACCCACTGTGGATGGACGCATCGAGCAAACGGTGCAAACCGCCGCCCCGAACGTCGAAGTAAGCCTCGGTGCCTTCTCGCCGCGCGAATCCGCTACCGGCACCTTCGCTCACCGTCTTGACCCAGAAAAGATAGCTTGTCGCCGCCGGCTGAGCCGGATCCTCGTTGCGCAGCATCGCCCACTCGGTCACAAGACTGAGCCGGGGCTCGTCCGTGGTGCGGAAGGGCTCGATGGTGAACCGGGATGGCGCAGCCAGATGCACGGAAAGATTGCCATATTGGCACCAGCGCCTCATTTCGCTCACGAAGGCCCTTTGCTCGTCCCGGGAAGGACGCCGTTCGTTGAAAAGCGCGGAGGCCATCTTCCGCCGAACCTCCCGGCACGCCGAGGAGGGCGATGTCGCCAGGAAGTCGAAGGTCACGCCGACTTTTCGACCCTGATCGCCGGTAGCGCGGCTCCTGCGCACCGGTGGTGCGGTGGCCTCCGTACCCGACCATGGCCATCCCCCCAGGATGGCAAGGCGCTGCGTGGCATCGCTGGCGTCGATACCGAAGATGCCAAGGCCGTCGCCAGGATCGAGCATGACCGTATTCGTCGACGGCCACGCGTAGACACTATCGGGCTTGACTTGTTCGAGTATCGGGCCGGGTCCGGTCAGGGCGAGCCGTACTCCCTCGTTCAACCACTCCCCGATCTGCCGCCGGACCTCGGCGACGTCTTCCTCGTCGCCCAGCGTGATCAACACGACACCATTCACGCTGACGTCGTCCCGGATCAGGGCCGGCGCCTCCTGGCATGCGCCAACGGCGATCAGCGTCGCGATGGCGTTGCGTGCGAATGCTCCCATGGCATATCCCTGCGTCCGCTCCTAGCGAGCCGCGAGATGTTCGCGTCTACCCCATTAAGAGCCTATCGGGAAATGCGCCGTCCGGACGTCGGCGATCAGCGCAGCATGCGCTCGCAGATGGCCTCGTACACGTCGGGGAGTTTTTCCAGGTCGGCGATCGATACGCACTCGTCCAGCTTGTGGATCGTCGCGTTCACCGGCCCCAGCTCTATCACTTCGGCACCCATCGCGGCGATGAAACGACCGTCGGACGTGCCTCCGCCCGTGCTTTGTTCCGGATCGATGCCACACAGGTCGCGGCAGACGTCGACGACGACCTCTCGAAGGCGCCCATCCGGCGTAGCCAGGAACGGATGTCCGGAGAGCTGCCAGTCGATCGAAAAATCCACGCCGTGCCCGCGGAGAATCGCTTCGGTGCGTTCGCGCAAGACATCGGCCGCGCTCGCCGTGGAGTAGCGGAAATTGATCAGTGCCACGAGTTCGCCGGGGATGACATTGTTCGCACCCGTCCCCGCATTGATATTCGACACCTGGAACGATGTGGGCGGAAAGTCCGCATTGCCCTCGTCCCAGCGTTCCACAGCCAACGCTGCCAGCGCGGGAGCGAAAGCATGGATCGGATTTCGCGCCTTCTCCGGGTATGCCACGTGACCCTGGATGCCGTGCACGGTCAAGGTGCCCGAGAGCGAACCACGACGACCCACGCGTATGAGGTCGCCAAGCTTCGCCTTCGCGGAGGGTTCGCCGACGACACAGGCATCGATACGCTGTCCCGTCTTCGCGAAATGCTCGACGACCTCGCGCACGCCGTGCAAGGCCACTCCCTCTTCATCGCTGGTAAGCAACAGGCCGACGGTGCCGGGATGATCCGGATGTGCCGTGACGAAGCGTTCCAGCGCGACGACCATGGCCGCCACCGAACCCTTCATGTCGGCGGCACCGCGGCCATAAAGAAGCCCCCCGCGCTCGTCCGGCTCGAACGGCGGCGAGGCCCATGCGCTTTCCGGCCCGGTCGGAACGACATCCGTATGTCCGAGGAAGGCCAGCACGGGACCGTCGCTCCCATGGGTGGCCCAAAGGTTGTCGACGTCGCCGAAGCGCAAATGCTCGATGTGGAAGCCCAGCGCGGCCAGCCGCTCCGCGATCAGCGGCAGGCAGCCTGCGTCCTCGGGCGTCACGGATCGGCGGCGAATCAGGTCGCGGGTGAGTTCGAGTACGGCGGACATGGGCGTTATTTCCCGAAGCGCTTCTTGAACGCGTTGTCGCTGAAGCCGACCGTCACCTCGTCGCCCTCGACCACCACCGGGCGCTTGATCAGCGCCGGGTACTCCTTCAACAAGAGGGTCCATTCCGGATCGGTGCGCGGGTCCTTGCGCTGTGGCAACAGGGCGCGCCAGGTCGTCGATGCCTTGTTGACCAGTTTCTCCCAACCGCCGAGCTTCCCGGCCCACGCCTTCAGCGTGGCGGCGGGCACGGGGTTCGCGCGATAGTCGACGAAGTCGTGCGCCACGTCGAAGCGGGTGAGCCAGTTGCGCGCTTTCTTGCAGGTATCGCAGTTGGGCAGGCCGTATAGGGTGATGGACATGGTCAGTCGCCGCTGCGCAGGAGTTCGTTGATGCCGGTCTTCGAGCGGGTCTTCTCGTCCACCTGTTTCACGATGACCGCCGCATAGAGGCTGTGGCTTCCGTCCTTCGCCGGAAGGCTGCCGGAGACGACGACGCTGCCCGCGGGCACGCGCCCGTAGCTGATCTCGCCCGTGGCCCGGTTGTAGATACGGGTGGACTGGCCCAGGAACACGCCCATGCCGATCACCGAACCCTTTTCCACCACCACGCCCTCGACCACCTCGGAACGGGCGCCGATGAAACAGTTGTCCTCGATGATGGTCGGATTGGCCTGCAACGGTTCGAGCACGCCGCCGATGCCGACGCCACCGGACAGGTGCACGTTCGCGCCGATCTGTGCGCAGGAGCCGACCGTGGCCCAGGTGTCGACCATCGTCCCCGCGCCGACATGGGCACCGATGTTCGTGTAGCTCGGCATCAACACCACGTCCCTGGCGATATGCGCGCCACGTCGCACCAGCGCGCCCGGCACGACACGCGCGCCGAGCGCCGCGTATTCGGCGGCATCGCCGTCGGTAAAGCGCAGCGGCACCTTGTCGAACGCGCTCGACGGGCCGCCGTCGACGACCTGGTTGCCGTTCATGCGGAAATAAAGGAGGACGGCCTTCTTCAGCCATTGGTTGACCTTCCACCCGCCGTTGCCATCGGGCTCGGCCACGCGGCGCTCGCCGGACTCGAGCAGGTTGAGCACTTGCTCGACGGCCTCGCGCAGGTCGCCCTCGATCTCGTTCTGGGTCAGTTCGGCGCGGCGCTCGAAGGCGCTGTCGATCAGGGATTCAAGCGTTTGCATCTGCATGGTGCGGAGTCCTGGGATTTTCGGAACCGATATGGCGCAGCAGGCATGCCCGCAGGATCTCCCGGCGTTCGGGCGACAACGGCGCATTGCTGCGATCGGTGAGTTGGAAGAAATCTTCGACACGCTCGCCGAACGTGGCGATGCGCGCATCATGCACGCGCACTTCGGCTTCGGCCAGCGCCTGGGCCACGGCCGCGAGCAGGCCGGGGCGGTCGGTGCACACCAGCGCGAGCTGCGTGCGTTCGCCCGCGTCGACGAACTCGATGCGCGGCGCCATCTGGAAGTGACGCAGGTGGCGCGACAGGCTGCGTTTAGGCGGCCCCTGCCCCGCCGGCTGATCGAGCGCGCGCAGCATGCGCGTGCGCAATTCCTCGGACCGCTGCAGCGACGCGGGGGCCTGCGAATCCGATTCCAGCAAGAGGAACGTGTCGAGCGCCTTGCCCGTGCTGGAAACGAGGATTCGCGCTTCCACCACCGAGAAACGCAAGCGGTCGAGCACCGCCGTCACCGTGGCGAACAAGCCGTCGCGGTCGGGGGTATAGATGAAGAGTTCCGTGCTTCCCCTCACCGAGAAGGGATGCACCTCGACCAGCGGCGTGGCGCCGTGCGCGCGCAGGATGGCGGCGGTCTGCCAGGCGATCTGCTCAGGCCGGTGGCGCAGGAAGCTCGTATCGGGAAATTCGGCCCACACCTTCGCGATGTCGTCGGCGGCGATGTGCTCGGCCACCAGCATGCCGAGGGCCCGGTCGCGGCACTCGCGCACGCGCATGCCCGAATGATCGGGCGGCGTGAGGTCGCTGCGCAGGGCGAAGCGCGTGGCGGTATAGAGGTCGGCCAGGAGGCGATCCTTCCATGCGTTCCACAGCTTGGGGCTCGTGCCGATGATGTCGGCGATGGTCAGCAGGTAGAGATGATCCAGGTGCTCCCAGTCCTCCACCACGGCGGCGAAGCGATGCACGACGTCGGGATCGGTGATGTCCTGGCGCTGCGCCGTGGTGCTCATCAGCAGGTGATGGCGGACCAGCCAGGCGACCAGCTCCACTTGTTCGTCCGGAAGTCCCAGCCGCGTGCAGAAGGCGCGGGCGTCCTCCTCGCCCAACATGGAATGATCGCCGCCGCGACCCTTGGCGATGTCGTGGAACAGCGCGGCCAACAGCAACAGCTCGGGCCTTTCGACATGCGGCCAGATCTCGCATGCGATGGGGAAATCGCGCCGGGCGGCGGGCTCGGCGAAACGGGCGACGTTGCGCAGCACCCGCAACGTGTGCTCGTCGACGGTGTAGACGTGGAACAGGTCGTACTGCATGCGCCCCACGACCTTGCCGAACGCGGGCAGCACCGCCGCGAGCAGGCCATGCCGGTTCATCCGCCACAAGGCTTCCACGGCGGGTGCCCCGCGGCGAAGCAGCGTGAGGAAGGCGCTCAACACCTGCGGATCGTCGGCGAGCGACTCGCCGTGTGCCGACACCGCATGCTGGATGCGCCGCATCGTCTCGGCGGTGAAGCCGGCGATGCCCGGTTCGTCGAGGCGGGCGATGAAGATTTCGACGAGCGCCGAAGGACGGCGTATGAACAGGTGCGGATTGCGCAACGCGATACGCGCGCCAAAACGTACGTAATCGCTGCCGACCGGCGATGGCTCCGTCACGGGGTCGAGCATCTCCTCGAAACGCTCGACCAGTTGCGTGCCCGAACGCTCGATCTGGGTGGCGGCGCGGTAGTAGCCCTGCATGAACTGCTCGACGCCCAGGTTCTTCGCGTGCTCGTCCTCGAAACCGAGCCGCGCGGCCAGCGCCCGCTGGTAATCGAACAGCAGGCGCTCCTCGGCGCGTCCCGCCTCCAGGTGCAAGGCATAACGGTAACGACGCAGGGTCTCTTCCGCGTGGGTCAGCCGGGACGCCTCCACCGGCTCCAGGAGTCCCTCGGCCACCATCGCGTCGAAATCCGGCGCATTGGCCAGGCGCCGTCCCAGCCAGCGGATGGCATCGAGCGTGCGTAGTCCACCCGGGCCGTCCTTGAGGTTGGGCTCCAAGTTCTGCGCGGTGTCGTCGTAACGCGCATGCCGCGCATCGCGTTCGGCGAGGCGCGCGGCAAGGTAGGCCCGTGGCGGCCACACCTCGGGATCGTCGAGGATGCCTCGGAGTTCATTGCCCAGGATGGGCCAGCCGACCAGTCGCCGGGCATCGAGCAGGCTGGTGAAGACGCTCAGGTCCCGTGCCGCCAGCTCACGGCATTGCTCCGTGGTGCGCACGGCATGCCCCGGCTTCAGGCCGATGTCCCACAGGCAGGCGAAGAAGTTTTCCAGCGCGCGGTAGAGCGCCGGCGAGCTTTCGCCCACCAGTGCGAGGAGGTCCACGTCCGACCGGGGGAAAAGCATGCCGCGACCGAAGCCACCCACGGCGAACAACGCCGCGGCAGCGATGTCGCCCAGGCAGGCGCCCCAGGTGTGGACGACGATGCGCTCGACGATCTCGGCCCGGCGCCGGGCCAGCGCGGATGCATCCTCACCGTCGTGGAAGGCGACGGTGAGCGCACGATCGACGTCGCCCAGCAACTGCCTGAGCGAACGCCGCGCTTCGGGCGACACGCCCGAGCGGGGCACCACGGCGGGCAGGCGTGGAAGCGATGGCAGCGTCACGTCGGGAGCCCTCGATGGTGGTGGGAATGGAACCGGACGAAGGTCAGGCGCCCCTTCGTCGAAAGCGCATCAGGCGACGTCCGGCCAGGGCGTGAGGATTTCGAAACCGTCCTCGGTGACCGCGATGGTGTGCTCCCATTGCGCCGAGAGCGAATGATCCTTGGTGACCACGGTCCAGCCGTCCGGCAGCGACTTCGTCTGCGGCTTGCCCGCGTTGACCATCGGCTCGATGGTGAAGGTCATGCCCGGCTTCAGCTCCAGCCCCGTGCCGGCGCGCCCGTAGTGCAGCACCTGGGGCTCGTCGTGGTAGACCTTGCCGATGCCGTGGCCGCAGTACTCGCGGACCACCGAGAAGCCAGCCGCCTCGGCGTGCTTCTGGATCGCGGCGCCGACGTCGCCCAGCGTCGCGCCCGGCTTGACCGCCTCGATACCCTTCATCATCGCCTCGAAGGTGGTATCGACCAGGCGCTTCGCCAGGACGCTGGGCGTGCCCACGAAGTACATGCGGCTGGTGTCGCCGTGCCAGCCGTCCTTGATGACGGTGACGTCGATATTGACGATGTCCCCGTCCTTCAGGACCTTGGTCGGGCTGGGAATCCCGTGGCAGATCACGTGGTTGACCGACGTGCAGGTGGTCTTCGGATAGCCCCGGTAACCGACGTTGGCCGGGATGGCCTTCTGTACGTTCACGATATGGTCGTGGGCGATCTGGTCCAGTTCCTCGGTGGTGACACCGGGCTTCACGTGCGGCACGAGCATGGCCAGCACTTCGGCGGCCAGGCGGCCGGCCTCGCGCATGGCCTGGATCTCTTCGGGGGTCTTCGGTACGACTGCCATGATGGGTTCTCTTTTTCCTTTGCCCTCAGGGTATTGGGCCTGCCACCCGAGGTGGCGGCGACCCTGTCGGAAATCCACCTTGGCTTGCGGCCGGGTGGGTCCAGGGGCTACAATTAGCGAGTTTTGCTGTCCGGCGAAGTCACTCTCAGGTGACCGCGGCGGCGAATCGAAGCGCGATTGTAACCGCACGGCGCCATTCTTGGCCCGGCGCAAGGCAGTCGCTTTTAACGCCACACACGCATCGGCACCGCCTTCGGGGTGCCTGCTCCTCCGTCGTCGCGAAAGGCGCCGCGGCAGGATCGGGTCGAAGCCGGGGATGCGTGGAGGTCCCAACCCCCATAGAACCGCCCGAGCGGTTCGCCCAGGAGTAATTCCATGGCACAAGTCACCATGCGCGAGATGCTGGAAGCCGGCGTCCATTTCGGTCACCAGACCCGCTACTGGAACCCCAAGATGGCTCCGTACATCTTCGGCGCCCGCGGCAAGATCCACATCATCAACCTCGAGAAGACGCTCCCGCTCTTCACCGACGCGATGAACTTCCTCTCGGGCCTGGCCCAGAAGGGCGGCACCATCCTGTTCGTCGGCACCAAGCGTTCGGCCCGCGAGGCCCTCGCCGAGGAAGCCGCACGCGCCGGCCAGCCGTTCGTCACCGCCCGCTGGCTCGGCGGCATGCTGACCAACTTCCGCACGGTCAAGCAGTCGGTCGCCCGCCTGAAGGAACTCGAGGCCGCTGAAACCGACGGTTCGTTCGAGCGCCTGGTCAAGCACGAAGTGCTGGCCCGCCGTCGCGAGCGCGACAAGCTGCAGAACTCGCTGGGCGGCATCAAGGACATGAATCGCCTGCCGGACGCCCTCTTCATCGTGGACATCGGCCACGAAGACATCGCCGTCCAGGAAGCCCGCAAGCTCGGCATCCCGGTCGTCGCCGTCGTCGATACCAACTACGACCCGGCCCTCGTCGACTACGCCATCCCGGGTAACGACGACGCCATCCGCGCCATCCAGCTGTACGCCCGCGCCGCCGCCGACTCCATCCTGGAAGGCAAGGCCGCTTCGCCGAACGCCGCCCGTGGCGACGCGAACGAGTTCGTCGAGCTGGACGAGGAAGGCAACCCGGTCGCCAAGGACGAAGCCCCGCGTGGCGAGCGTCGTGGCGCCCCGGCCAAGAAGGGTGCGCCGCGTCGCGAAGGCGGCCGTGACGGTGGTCGTGGCCGCGCGTAAGCGCCCCACCCCGTAGCACGCTCTTCCGTTTCATCCGGCGCCGCGGCACCACCGCCGCGGCGCCCATCAAATCATTGAGGAATTACCATGGCTGAGATCACCGCGGGCCTCGTCAAGGAACTGCGTGAGCGTTCCGGCGTAGGCATGATGGAGTGCAAGAAGGCACTCGTCGAAAACAACGGCGACATCGAAGCGGCGATGGAATGGCTGCGCAAGAACGGCCTCGCCAAGGCGGACAAGAAGGCCGACCGCGTCGCCGCCGAAGGCCTGATCGCCGTCGCCCAGAAGGCCGGCAAGGCCGTCCTGGTCGAAGTCAACAGCGAAACCGACTTCTCCTCGCGCAACGAACAGTTCATCCAGTTCACCAAGGACGTCGCCAACGTCGCCCTCGAGTCCGGCGCTGCCGATATCGATGCGTTGAAGGCCACCAAGCTCGGTGACAACACGGTCGAGGACGGCGCCAAGGCGCTCACCCTCGTGATCGGCGAGAAGTTCGACGTGCGCCGCATGGCGAAGGTCGAAAACGACGGCCCGATCGGCGCGTACTCGCACAGCGGCCGCATCGGCGTGCTGGTGACCCTCAAGGGCGGCTCGGAAGAGCTGGCCAAGGGCATCGCCATGCACGTCGCCGCGATGAACCCCAAGTTCATCAAGGTGGAAGACGTCCCGGCCGACTACGTCGAGAAGGAAAAGGAAATCGCGCTGAGCCAGATGTCGGAGAAGGAAAAGGCCAAGCCGGCCGACATCCTCGACAAGATCGTGACCGGCAAGATCAACAAGATCCTCGCCGAAGCCACGCTGGTCGGCCAGCCGTACGTGCTGGACGGTGATATCACCGTCGCCGAGGCCCTGAAGAAGGCCGGCGCCGAGATCATCACGGTGCAGCGCCTCGCCGTAGGCGAAGGCATCGAGAAGGTCGTAGACGACTTCGCGGCCGAAGTGATGAAGCAGGCCGGCCTGGCGTAAGCCCTCCCCCGCCTGATGGAAGAAAAAGGCCGCGAGCGATCGCGGCCTTTTTTTTGGGCCCGTTGGAAGACTTGGTGACCCGGATGGAAGCCAGCCGGTAGGAGCCGGCTTTGGTGGGAGCCGACCCTGTCGGCGATCCCGCGGCAGCGGGCCAGGTCGAGGCAAGCACCCATCGCCGACAGGGTCGGCTCCCACCAGGGCACTCAACCGCGCCCTCACCGCACCCCTACCTTCCCGCCGCTTCCCAAAAACGCGATGCGCGACAGTTTTTCACATTCCTGTCATGACTCCCGGCGCGCTAAACTGCCAGCGTTTTGCCCCACACAATCTGGAGATCCCCATGAGCAATCCGCTGAACCACCGCCGTATCCTGCTCAAGCTCTCCGGTGAAGCCCTCATGGGTAGCGAGGATTACGGGATCGATCCCAAGGTGATCGGCCGGCTCGCGAAGGAAATCCTCGAAGTTCGGGACGCCGGGGTACAGGTCGGCGTCGTCATCGGCGGCGGCAACATCTTCCGCGGGGCCGGCCTGGCCGCCTCGGGCATGGACCGTGTCACCGGCGACCACATGGGCATGCTCGCCACCGTCATGAATGCGCTGGCCATGCAGGACGCCATCGAGAAGCTCGGCGGCGAAGCCCGCACCATGAGCGCGATCAAGATCAACGAGGTGTGCGAGGACTTCATCCGCCGCCGCGCGATCCGCCACCTCGAGAAAGGCCGCGTGGCCCTGTTCGCCGCCGGCATCGGCAACCCCTTCTTCACCACCGACTCCGCCGCCGCCCTGCGCGCCGTGGAAGTCGGCGCCGACCTGCTGCTGAAGGCGACCAAGGTCGACGGCATCTATTCAGCCGATCCCAAGCGCGATCCCACGGCCCAGCGTTACGACCACCTCACCTACAACCAGGTGATCGAGCGCCGCCTGGAAGTGATGGACACCGCCGCCATCGCCCTGTGCCGCGAGAACAAGCTGCCGCTGCGCATCTACGACATGACCCAGCCGGGCAATCTCATGAGGATCATGCGGGGCGAGCCGGTCGGCACCCTCGTCGACGCGGGCTGACGCCCGGCCGTCACCGGCATCTCCTTGGCGCGGTGCGGCACGGCCGCGCCGCCCGCGCTGCTATACTCGCTTGCTGACCTGTTCGACCGGAATTACGTCCATGATCAACGACATCAAGAACGATGCCCAGACCCGCATGGGCAAGAGTATCGAATCGCTCAAGCACGACCTGAAGACCATCCGCACGGGCCGCGCCAACCCTTCGATCCTCGACAACATCGTCGTGCCCTACTACGGCACGCCCACCCCGCTGTCCCAGGTCGCCAACGTGACCACGCCGGACGCGCGCTCGCTGTCGGTCAAGCCCTTCGACAAGAGCATGGTCGGCCCGATCGAGAAGGCCATCATGGCTTCCGACCTCGGCATCACCCCGACCACCATGGGCATGGACATCCGCCTGAACTTCCCGCCGCCGACCGAGGAGCGCCGCAAGGAGCTCGCCAAGAGCGTGGCGAAGGAAGGCGAGGCCGCCAAGGTGGCCATCCGCAACGTGCGCCGCGACGCCGTGCAACACGTGGCCAAGCTCTTCAAGGACAAGGAAATCACCGAGGACGACCAGAAGCGCGCGGACGACGATATCCAGAAGCTCACCGACAAGTTCGTCAAGGAAGTGGACGACGTGGTGAAGGAAAAGGAAAAGGAGCTGATGGCGCTCTGACGCGCCATCGGACCCTACCCATGGCAGCGAGGCCCGAAGCCGGGGTGCCACGCCACCTCGCCATCGTGATGGATGGCAACGGCCGCTGGGCCAGGCAGCGCCTGCGCCCCCGCACGTTCGGCCACCACGCCGGGCAGAAGGCGGTGAGGGAAGCGGTGGAGTTCTGCCTCCGTCGCGGCATCGCCTCGCTGACCCTGTTCGCCTTCTCCAGCGAGAACTGGCGGCGCCCGCCCACCGAGGTCTCGGCCTTGATGGAGCTCTTCCTGAAGGCGCTCGACAAGGAAGTGGACGAGCTCCACGGCAATGGCGTGCGCATCCGCTTCGTGGGTGACCTCGACGCCTTCGCGCCCGAGCTGAGCGCACGCATGCGCGCCGCGATGGAGCGGACCGCCGCCAACACCGCGCTCAACATGAACGTGGCGGTGAACTACGGCGGGCGCTGGGACATCGCGCGAGCGGCCCGGCTCGCGGCGGAAGCCGTCGCCCGTGGCGAGTTCAACGCCGAAGACATCGACGAAACACGCCTGCACGGCTACACCTGCCTCGCCGACCAACCGCCGCTCGATCTCTTCATCCGTACCGGCGGCGAGCGCCGGGTAAGCAACTTCCTGCTCTGGCAGATCGCCTATGCCGAGCTTTATTTCACCGACACCCTGTGGCCCGACGTCGACCAGGCCTGCCTCGACGAGGCCCTCGACGACTATGCCCGCCGCGAGCGCCGTTACGGGCGCACCGGCGAACAGGTCGCCAAAGGCTGACGCCGGAACCCCATGCTGAAACAACGCATCACCACCGCCGCGATCCTCATCCCGTTGGTCCTGGCCCTGATCCTGCTGCCGCCCACCGGCTTCTTCGCCGCGCTGGTCGCCATCGTCTTCGTCGGCGCCGCGTGGGAATGGAGCCTGCTGGCCGGCTGCCGCACCCCGGTCGGCCGCGGCATCGTCGCCGGCGTCGCCGCCGCGATGTTCGTCGCCTTGCTGGTCGTGCGCACGCCGGGCCTGCTCACCGTGGTGACGCTGGCAGGCGTGGCCTGGTGGATCGGCTGTTGCTTCTGGCTGCGCCACTTCAGCTTCGCCGCCGCGCCTAACGCCGAGAACCGCATGCTCAAGCTGGGCGTGGGCGCCTTCGTGATCGTGCCGACCCTGGCCGCCGCGATCCTCATGCACAGCGGCGAACGCGGCAACTGGTGGACCCTGCTTTCCCTCGTGATCGTCTGGTTCGCCGATACCGGCGCCTATTTCAGCGGCCGCCATTTCGGCCGGCGCAAGCTCGCCCCGCGGATCAGCCCGGGAAAGACCTGGGCCGGCGTCTACGGCGCCATCGTGGCCGGCGGCCTCGTCACGTTGCTTGGCGGATTCCTGCTGGGGGTGCGCGAAGGCTGGCAACTGGCCGGCCTCGCGGTATTGGGCGTGGTCACCGTGGCGATCGCGGTGGTCGGCGACCTCTTCGAAAGCCTCATGAAGCGCCACGCCGAGGTGAAGGATTCAGGCGACCTGTTCCCGGGCCACGGCGGACTCCTGGATCGCCTCGACAGCGTCTTCGCCGCGCTGCCGGTGTTCGCCGCCGGCAAGCTGTTGCTGGGGCTCTGAGCCCTGTCTCTTATACACATCT